>CAMLHI010000027.1 GCA_946479705.1 uncultured Oxalobacteraceae bacterium | reverse complement strand
TCGGCAATACGATTGCCGACACGTGGAGCGCCGCGCTGGCCGGCAAGTCCGGCATCGCCCCTATCACCAAATTCGATGCGCAACCGTTCTCGACCCACTTCGCCGGTGAAGTGAAGGGCTTCAATGTCGAGGACTATATGCCCGCCAAGGATGCCCGCCACATGGATAGCTTTATCCATTTCGGCATGGCCGCGGGCATCCAGGCATTGCAGGATTCGGGCTTGGAGGTCAGCGAGCAGAATGCCGACCGCATCGGCGTCATGGTCGGCTCCGGCATCGGCGGCTTGCCGCTGATCGAAGAAACCCAGGTCGACTACGCCAAGCGCGGACCGCGCCGCATTTCGCCCTTCTTCGTGCCCGCCTCGATCATCAACATGATCTCGGGCAACCTGTCGATCAAGTACGGCCTGCGCGGCCCCAACCTGGCCATCGTGACGGCGTGCACCACCGGCCTGCATTGCATCGGCGCGGCTGGCCGCATGATCGAATACGGCGATGCCGACGTGATGATCGCCGGCGGTGCCGAAGCGACCATTTCGCCGCTGGGACTGGGCGGCTTCGCCTCGGCCCGCGCGCTGTCCTCGCGCAACGACGATCCGGCCACCGCCTCGCGTCCCTGGGACCGCGACCGCGACGGTTTCGTGTTGGGCGAAGGCGCCGGCGTGATGGTGCTGGAAGAGTACGAGCACGCCAAGGCGCGCGGTGCCCGCATCTACGCGGAACTGCTGGGCTTTGGCATGAGCGCGGACGCTTACCACATGACCTCGCCTCTGGAAGACGGCAGTGGCGCCAGCCGCTGCATGGTCGCCGCGATGGACGTGGCCGGGGTCAATCCCGACCAGGTCAACTACGTCAATGCACACGGCACCTCGACCCCGCTGGGCGATCTGGCTGAAGTGCAGGGCATCAAGCGGACCTTCGGCGCCCATGCGCACCAGCTGGTGGTCAACTCGACCAAGTCGATGACCGGCCACTTGCTGGGCGGTGCCGGCGGGCTGGAATCGGTGTTCACGGTGCTGGCGATGTATCACCAGATCTCGCCGCCGACCATCAATATCTTCAACCAGGATCCGGCCTGCGATCTGGATTTCTGCGCCAATACCGCGCGGGAAATGAAGATCGACGTGGCCGTGAAGAACTCGTTCGGCTTCGGCGGCACCAACGGCACCCTGGTGTTCGGTAAAGTCTAAACAGCAAGCTTCCCCACCAGCGCCGTTCCCGCCTGCTCCAGGCGCGAACGGCGTTGTTCATTGGCGCGCCCGATGCGCGCGCGCCGGAACTTCCTGCGCTATCGCTGGTCTTACCAAGCGGTGCCTGTTCGGCGCGGGTGCGTGGCTGCGTGGTCCCGCTCACGCCGTACGCGTCGTTCCTTCATCCATCACTCCAATACCCCATGTCGATCGCGCTATCCGTCGTGGTTCGTCCGTCGCGCCTGCTGCGCTGCGCGCTGCTGCTGTTCGGCACAGCCCATGGCGCGCTCGCGCTGGCCTTGTGCGCAGGGGCGGCCGCGCCGCTGGCCTGGCCGCACGGGGTGGCCGCCGCGGCACTGCTATGCGCGGGGCTGCTGGGACAGGCGGCGCTGCGCCGCCGCACCCCGCACCAGATTGATGTATCTGGAGTCGGTGAGCTGCGCGTGACGGTACAACATCACTCAGGGGCGCCGCTGGCGGGCCCCACGCGCATGCGTTTGTTGCCGGGTTCGACTCTGTGGCCGCAGCTGCTGGTACTGCGCTTTCGACCCGAGCAGCACGGGGCCGTGCTGACGCTGCCGGTACTGCCCGACAGCCTGCCGCCGGCGCAATTCCGGGCGCTGGCCGTGGCCTGCATGTGTATTGCCAGGCGGGACAATAAATTTGTCGACACACACAAAATAGTTTGAACTTATTGCAACGGACCAACTCTATAGGGATAGGAGCTGGTCCCGCACCAAGCCGCGAGGGCAGGGTCAGTGACGACAGAACGCGAGTGTGATCAGCTGCTGGTGGAACGCGTCCAGGCCGGCGAACGCCAGGCCTTCGATCTGCTGGTGGGCAAGTACCAGCGCCGCCTCATGCGCCTGGTGTCGCGGCTGGTGCATGACCCGGCGGAGGCGGAAGATGTTGTACAAGAGACGTTTATTAAGGCTTATCGGGCACTGCGCCATTTCCGTGGCGACTCGGCCTTTTATACTTGGTTGTACCGGATCGGCATCAATACGGCAAAGAATTTTCTCGTCACGCAGGGCCGGCGTACTCCGACCTCGACCGAGGCCGATGCCGAGCGGGCCGAAGCGTTCGACGATGCGGACAGTCTGCGCGACATCAACACGCCCGAGTCCATGCTGGCCAGCAAGCAGATTGCCCACACCGTCAATGCCGCGGTCGAAGCCTTGCCACTGGAACTGCGGACCGCGATTGTGTTGCGCGAAATTGAAGGATTGAGCTACGAAGAAATATCTGAAGTCATGGCTTGCCCGATTGGCACGGTGCGCTCGCGGATTTTCCGGGCCCGTGAGGTCATTGCCGAGAAATTGAGGCCTTACCTCGATTTGCCAGTTGACAAGCGACGATAGGTGTAGCGATGATCATGATTCGGAAGAAGTTGATTTGCGGCACCTATTGTGATGGAACGTGTAATGGATACTCATAAAAAACTCCGCGTGCCCCTGTCGGCCCTGGCCGACGGCGAACTGCCCAGTGCCGACCTGGAACTGGCGCTGGCGGCGCTGCACACGCCCGACGGCAAGCAGGCCTGGGACACCTACTTCCGCATCGGCGACGCCTTGCGCGCCCAGGCCACGCCCGAGCTGTCGGACGGCTTCGACGCCGCCCTCAAGGCCCGCCTCGACGCCGAGCCGGCGCCGGGCCGGCGCGCCGCAAGCAAGGGGGGCGACAGCCCGGCCCCGCGCCGCGCCGGCGGCCGTACAAGCGGGTCGGGCCGCCGCGCCGCCGCGCTCGCGGCCGGCACCGGGGCCGAGGTCAAGGACGAGCTGCCGGCCGACGGCAAGGCCGTGGTCTTGCCCAAGCCGGCCATCGCCTCTGTTTCCTGAAGGCTTAAACGAAGCTGAAGCAGGGGGAGGGCGGGCCTCGGTGGCGCCACAAGGCGGGGAATTTGGCTTACCATAACGTCAATTTCTACCACCCTAAGTGCCATGACTATGACCTTTCCTGCAGCAAGCAAACTCCTTTCGGTAATGCTCGTCGCCAGCGCGAGCATCGTGTTTACCGCCCCGGCCGTCCTGGCCGCACCGGTGGCCGCTCCGGTCGTCACGGGCCTGCCCGATTTCACCGATCTGATCGACAAGGTCGGTCCCGCCGTCGTCAATATCCGCACCACCGAAAAACTACGCCAGCGCAACGCCCCGGATGACGAGGAGATGCAGGAATTTTTCCGCCACTTCTTTGGCGGCCAGGCGCCGCGCAACCGCAACCCGTCCCCGCGCGGGCGCCCGGCTCCCCAGCCGGAAGAGCAGGTCCAGCGCGGCGTCGGCTCCGGCTTCATCACGTCCGCCGACGGCTACATCCTCACCAATGCCCACGTGGTCGAAGGCGCCGACGAAGTCTGGGTCACACTCACCGACCGGCGCGAATTGAAGGCCAAGGTGCTCGGCAGCGACAAGCGCTCCGACGTCGCCCTGCTCAAGGTGGAAGCGAACAATCTGCCCTGGCTGCGCATTGGCGACTCCGGCAAGATCCGCGTGGGCGAATGGGTGATCGCGATCGGCTCGCCGTTCAACCTCGACAGCACCGTCACCGCCGGCATCATTTCCGCCAAATCGCGCGACACCGGCGACTACCTGCCGCTGATCCAGAGCGACGTGGCGGTCAATCCCGGCAACTCGGGCGGGCCGCTGATCAATATGCGTGGCGAAGTCATCGGCATCAATTCCCAGATCGCCACCCTGTCCGGCGGCTACAACGGCATTTCCTTCGCCGTGCCGATCGACGAAGGCATGCGCGTTGCCGAACAGCTCAAGAAGAGCGGCAAGGTCACGCGCGGGCGCATGGGCGTGCAGATCGGCGAAGTGAGCAAGGAAGTGGCCGAATCGCTGGGCCTGGGCAGCAAGCGCGGGGTGGAAGTGTCGCTGGTCGAGCCGGGCGGCCCGGCCGACAAAGGCGGCATCAAGGTCGGCGACATCATCCTGAAATTCAACGGCCAGGCCATCGAACGCAGCACCGACCTGCCGCGCCTGGTGGGTGCCAGCGCCATCGGCAGCCGCGCCGTCGTCACCGTCTGGCGCAAGGGCCAGCAGCAAGACATTCCCGTGACCATCGTGACGCTCGATGAGGACAAGACCGCCGGCACCAAGATCCCGACCAGGAAGCCGGCGCCGGACCAGCAGGCCAACGCCATCGGCCTGCACGTGTCCGACCTTGCCGAAGCCCAGCGCAAGGCCTTGCAGGTCGACGGCGGGGTGGTGGTGGACGACGCCGAGGGCGCGGCCGCCCGCAGCGGCGTGCGGCCCGGCGACGTGATCCTGCAGATCAACAACCAGGACGTGCGCAACGCCAGCCAGTTCAACGCCCTGGTGGCCAAGCTCGATCCCAAGAAGAGCGTGGCGGTGCTGGTGCGGCGCGAAGACAGCACCCAGTACCTGGTGATCAAGCCGCGTTCATAAGGATTGCATGCACACGCTTTCCTTCACCCTGTACTCGCGCAGCTACTGCCACCTGTGCGAGGACATGCTGGCCGCCCTGCTGGAACTGCAGACGGAGCAGCTGCGCTTCGAGGTCGAGGTGGTCGACGTCGACCTCGACCCGGCCCTGGTGGCGCGCTTCGACGAGCTGGTGCCGGTGCTGTTCGGCGACCCGGCCCGGCCCGAGCTGTGCCACTACCACCTCGATGCCGCCGCCGTGCAGCGCTACATCGCTGCCGCCCGGCTACCGGTTTGAGCGCGCTTTTCGCCCAAAACGGTGCTTTCCCGCTGCTGTGCAGCATAAACCGGGCTTTCTAACCTGAAATCCGGTAAAATGCGACGGTCGGAAAAGCACCACTCCATCGCTCCGCCGCTTCACTCGCTGGATGCACCCGCTGAACAAGGCGCTCGCCTGGGGATAGCCATGCCCCGCTCGGAGCGCTTTTTTCATATGGGCGGCGCGATGTCCTGCTCCCTTTTTCCTGTTTTGGCTCGGCTTACTGAACGCATCAATGAAGAACATACGTAACTTTTCCATCATCGCCCACATCGATCACGGCAAATCGACCCTGGCCGACCGCATCATTCAAATCTGCGGCGGCCTGTCCGACCGCGACATGGAAGCCCAGGTGCTCGATTCGATGGACCTGGAACGCGAGCGCGGCATCACCATCAAGGCCCAGACCGCGGCCCTGCACTACAAGGCGCGCGACGGCCAGGTGTACAACCTGAACCTGATCGACACCCCGGGCCACGTCGACTTCAGCTATGAAGTGTCGCGCTCGCTGTCAGCCTGCGAAGGCGCGCTGCTGGTGGTCGATGCCTCCCAGGGCGTGGAAGCCCAGACCGTGGCCAACTGCTACACCGCGCTCGACCTCGGCGTCGAAGTGGTGCCGGTCCTCAACAAGATCGACTTGCCGCACGCCGACCCGGCCAACGCCATCGCCGAGATCGAAGACGTGATCGGCATCGACGCCGCCGACGCCGTCAAATGCTCGGCCAAGAGCGGCCTTGGGGTGGAAGACGTGCTCGAATCGCTGATCGCCAAGGTGCCGCCGCCCAAGGGCGACCCGGACGCCCCGCTGCAAGCGCTGATCGTCGATTCCTGGTTCGACAACTACGTCGGCGTGGTGATGCTGGTGCGCGTGGTCAACGGCACCCTGAAACCCAAGGAAAAGATCCTGCTGATGGCGTCGGACTCGACCCAGCTGGTCGAGAGCGTGGGCGTGTTCAGCCCGAAATCGGTCTCGCTGCCGCAGATTTCCGCCGGCCAGGTGGGCTTCGTGATCGCCGGCATCAAGGAATTGAAGGCCGCCAAGGTGGGCGACACCGTCACCCACGCGGCCAAGCCGGCTCCGGCCCCGCTGCCTGGCTTCAAGGAAGTCCAGCCGCAAGTGTTCGCCGGCCTGTTCCCGGTCGAAGCCAACCAGTACGACGCCCTGCGCGACTCGCTCGAAAAGCTCAAGCTCAACGACGCCGCCCTGATGTACGAGCCGGAAGTATCGCAGGCGCTGGGCTTCGGCTTCCGCTGCGGCTTCCTCGGCCTGCTGCACATGGAAATCGTGCAGGAACGCCTGGAACGCGAATTCGACATGGACCTGATCACCACCGCGCCGACCGTGGTGTACGAGGTGGAAATGCGCGACGGCAGCATGGTGCGGGTGGACAACCCCTCCAAGATGCCCGACCCGTCCAAGATCAATGAAGTGCGCGAACCGATCGTCACGGTCAATCTGTACATGCCGCAGGAATACGTCGGCTCGGTCATTACCCTGTGCATTTCCAAGCGCGGCGTACAGATGGACATGAGCTACCACGGCCGCCAGGTCAAGCTGATCTACGAAATGCCGATGGCCGAAATCGTCCTCGACTTCTTCGACAAGCTCAAGTCGACCTCGCGCGGCTACGCCTCGATGGATTACGAGTTCAAGGAATACCGCGCCTCCGACGTGGTCAAGGTCGATATGCTGATCAACAGCGAAAAAGTCGACGCCCTGGCCATTATCGTGCACCGCGCTAACAGCCAGTTCCGCGGCCGCCAGGTGGCCGCCAAGATGCGCGAACTGATTCCGCGCCAGATGTTCGACGTGGCCATCCAGGCCGCCATCGGCGCCACCGTGATCTCGCGCGAAAACGTCAAGGCCCTGCGCAAGAACGTGCTGGCCAAGTGCTACGGCGGCGACATCAGCCGTAAAAAGAAACTGCTGGAAAAGCAAAAGGCCGGCAAGAAGCGCATGAAACAGGTGGGCTCGGTGGAAATTCCACAGGAAGCTTTCTTGGCAATCTTACAAGTGGATGATAAATGAACCTGCAAGTGATCTTGGGTAACTTTGCATTGATCCTGTTCGTGGCCATGGTGATCACCGGGATCATCTGGTCGCTCGACATTTTTTATTTCGCCAAGAAGCGCCGCAGCGCGGCGAATGCCGCATTGGCCGAATACGATGCGCGCGTCGAGAAAAATTTGCGTGACGGCATGGCAACGGATCACAGTGCGGCGAGCCGCCAGCAGATCGAAGCGGCGATCCTGCGCCAGCCGACCTGGATCGAGTATTCGGGCAGTTTCTTCCCCGTCATCGCCCTGGTCTTCTTCCTGCGCTCCTTTCTGTTCGAGCCCTTCAAGATTCCCTCGACCTCGATGGTGCCGACCCTGCTGGTGGGCGACCTCATCCTCGTGAACAAGTTCACCTACGGCATCCGCCTGCCCATCCTGAACCAGAAGATCATCGAAGTCGGCGATCCCCAGCGCGGCGACGTCATGGTGTTCAAGTATCCCAAGGACATGAGCCAGGACTACATCAAGCGCGTCATCGGTGTGCCGGGTGATAAAATTACCTATGAAAACAAGCGCCTGACTGTCAACGACAAGCCGGTCAGCTACACCCCGATGGACGACTACCTGGACGACGAAGCGCCGGTCTATCACAAGCAATTGATGGAAGACCTCACCGGGGTCCAGCACCGTATCCTGAACATGGACAACAAGCGGACCCTGGAACTGTCCCAGGTCGACAATTTCCCGAACCGGGAAGCCTGCGTCTATTCCTACGAGAAATTTACGTGTATCGTACCTGCAGGAAACTATTTCATGATGGGCGATAACCGCGACAATAGCGCTGACAGCCGCTACTGGGGTTTCGTTCCCAACAAAAACATTGTCGGCAAAGCGATTGTGGTCTGGATGAACCTCGGAAACTTCAAACGCATTGGCGGCATTCACTAAGGAGTCGGAATATGGTCGGTACGCAAGCAGTGTTTTTCCCACAACTTCGCCAGCAGCGCGGCGTCTCGCTGTCCGGCCTGATTTTCCTGCTGGCCATCCTGTCCGTGCTGGCGCTGTTTGCCGCCAAGGTCTTCCCGACCGTGCTGGAGTACCGCGCCATCAAGAGTTCGATTGTCGCGGCCAAGGCCACCAACGGCACCCCGGCCGAGATGCGCAGCACCTTTGACAAGAACGCCGACATCAACACCATCAAGGCAATCAGCAGCAAGGACCTGATCATTTCGAAGGATACCGGCGAGACCGAGATTTCTTTCGCCTATGAAAGCCGGATTCCCCTGTTCAATAACGTCAGCCTGGTCATCGATTACAGCGGCACCACCGACAAGAGCGGCATCGTGCCCGCCAAAGCGGAAGCCCCCCGATAAGGCGGAACCCCGTACAATATCAACAATGAATCTTCAGTTATTGCAGACGCGCTTAGGGTACACGTTCCAGGATGCTGGCCTGTTGCAGCAAGCCTTGACCCACCGTAGCCATAGCAGCCTGCATAACGAGCGGCTGGAATTTCTCGGCGACTCCATCCTCAACTGCGTGGTCGCCTCGGTGCTGTACGAACGCTTTGCCAGCATCGATGAGGGCGACCTGTCGCGCCTGCGCGCCAACCTGGTCAAGCAGCAATCCCTGTACGAAATCGCCCAGAAGCTGGAATTGTCGCAATTCCTGCGCCTGGGGGAGGGCGAACTCAAGTCGGGCGGCTTCCGCCGTCCCTCGATCCTGGCCGACACCCTCGAAGCCCTGCTCGGCGCCATCTTCCTCGACGCCGGCTTCAATGCCGCGCGCGACGTCATCCGCGCCTTCTACATCCCGATCCTCGACTCGGTCGACCCGCGCACCCTGGGCAAGGATGCCAAGACCCTGCTGCAGGAATTCCTGCAAAGTAAAAAGATTTCGCTGCCGACCTACAACGTCGTGGCCACCCACGGCGCCGCCCACAGCCAGGAATTCGAGATCGAATGCCTGGTGCCCAAGCTCGGCATCCAGGTCTACGGCCGCGGCGGCAGCCGCCGCGCCGGCGAACAGGCCGCCGCCAAGCTCGCTCTAGAAGTCGCCCAGCAAGCCCTGGTCAAGGCCCCGTCCGCCGCCCGCAAGGCCAAGCCACGCGCCGCCCAGCTCAAGCTGGCCGGCATCGCCACTGTCCAGGGCGACGGCGACGACACCTCTTCCTCCACCCCTCCGCTCGCGGAAACCAAGTCAGCCTAAGATCATGAGCAGCGATACCATCCCAGACCACTTCCGTTGTGGCTACATCGCCATTGTCGGCCGCCCCAACGTGGGCAAATCGACCCTGATGAACGTGCTGATCGGCGCCAAGGTCTCGATCACCTCGCGCAAGGCCCAGACCACGCGCCACCGCATCACCGGCATCCAGACCCTCGACGACGCCCAGTTCATCTACGTCGACACGCCCGGTTTCCAGACGCGTCACGCCAACGCCCTGAACAAGACGCTCAACAAGACCGTCACCAACACCCTGATCTCGGCCGACGTGATTCTTTATTTGGTGGAGGCGGGTACCTTCGGGCCGGCCGACCAGCAAGTGCTCGAGCTGCTGCCCGATAACGTCCCGGTCATCCTGGTCATCAACAAGGCCGACCGCGTCAAGGACAAGGCCGCGCTGATGCCCTTCGCCCAGCAGCTCGCGGCCAAGCGCAACTTCGCCGCCATCGTCCCGGTCTCGGCCAAGCTGCGCTTCCAGCTCGACGGCTTGCAGGATGAAATCAAGCGTTACCTGCCGGAAAACGCCCCCATCTTCGGCGCCGACGACATCACCGACCGCAGCGAAAAATTCCTCGCCTCGGAAATCGTGCGCGAAAAGCTGTTCCGCCTGGTTGGCGACGAATTGCCCTACACCAGCACCGTGCTGATCGAGCAGTTCGAGCAGGAGGGCGAGCTGCGCCGCATCTTCGCCGCCATCCTGGTCGAGCGCGACACCCACAAGTCCATGATCATCGGTAACAAGGGCGCGCGCCTGAAGGAAGTCTCGACCCAGGCCCGGCTGGACATGGAAAAACTCTTCGGCGGGCCGGTCTACCTGGAAATCTGGGTCAAGGTCAAATCCGGCTGGGCCGACAACGAAGCGGGCCTGCGCGCCTACGGTTACGAGTAAGCGCCCAGGAGCCGCCGCGCGCCGATGCCCAACGACCTCGACTCCGCCGTCGCCGCGCCGCCCAGGCGCGCGCGCCCAGCGGCGCGCGGCCTTACCGGCCGGGTCGGCGGCCAGCCCGCCTTCGTTCTGCACAGCTACCCCTACAAAGAAACCAGCCTGATCGTCGACATGTTCACGCGCGACTACGGCCGCGTGGGCCTGGTGGCCAAGGGCGCCAAGCGGCCGCACTCGGCCCTGCGCGCCGTGCTGCAAACCTTCCAGCCGCTGCAAGCCGCCTGGAGCGGCAAGGCCGAACTGCGCACCCTGATCGGCGCCGAATGGGTGGGCGGCATGCTGCCGCTCGAACGCACGGCGCTGCTGTGCGGCTTCTACCTCAACGAACTGCTGGTCAAGCTGATCGCCCGCGACGACCCGCACCCGGTCCTGTTCGACCACTACGTCGCGGCCCTCAACCAGCTGGCCCACGACGAGCCGGCCCCGGTGGTGCTGCGCAAGTTCGAACGCGCCCTGCTCAGGGAGACCGGGGTGGCGGCCGACCTGACCCGCTGCACCAGCACGCGCGCCCCGGTCGATGCCGGCACCGACTACGTGGTCGACCCCGAACGCGGGCCGCGCCTGGTACGCGCCGCCGACAGCTGGCCTGTCGTGTGCGGCAAGACCCTGCTCGACATGGAGCGCGAAGACTACAGCGACCCGCTCACGCAGGCGCAGGGCAAGCAGCTGATGCGCTTCCTGCTGGCACACCAGCTGGGCGGCCAGCCGCTCAACACGCGCCAGATCCTGATCGACCTGCTGCAGCTATAGAATTCATCCCAACGGAACCATCGCCATGAGCTTTTTACAACCGAACGGCAGCATCATCGACCTGGGCGTCAATATCGACCATGTGGCCACCTTGCGCAACGCGCGCGGCACCGTCTATCCCGATCCGATCCGCGCCGCCCTGCTGGCCGAGCAGGCCGGCGCCGACGTCATCACGCTGCACCTGCGCGAAGACCGCCGCCACATCAAGGACGCCGACGTGCTGGCCCTGCGTCCGCAACTGATGACGCGCATGAACCTGGAAGCGGCCGTCACCGGCGAGATGATCGACTTCGCCTGTCAGGTGCGCCCGCAGGACGTCTGCCTGGTGCCCGAGCGGCGCGCCGAAGTGACCACCGAAGGCGGCCTGGATGTGGTGCGCTACTTCAAGGAAGTCGAAGCGGCCGTCAAGCAGCTGCAGGGCGAGGGCATCCGCGTCAGCCTGTTCATCGACGCCGACGAGCAGCAGATCGCCGCCGCCGCCGATGTCGGCGCGCCGGTGATCGAACTGCACACCGGCCGCTACGCCGAAGCCGAGGGCGAGGAACTGGCGCGTGAACTGGCACGCATCCAGGCCGGCACCCGCTTCGCCGTCGGCCGCGGCCTGAAGGTCAATGCCGGCCATGGCCTGCACTACACCAATGTGCAGCCGATCGCCGCGCTTGCCGACATCGGCGAACTCAATATCGGCCACGCCATCGTCGCCCACGCCATCTTTGTCGGCTTCGAGAACGCCGTGCGCGAAATGAAGGCCATCATGAGCGCCGCGCGCTACGGCGTGAGCCTGGCGCGCGCATGAGCGCCGCGGTGGGCGCAATCTACGGCATCGGCACCGACATCGTGCAGATCTCGCGCGTGGAGGCGGCGCTGGCGCGCAGCGGCGAGCGCTTCGCCGAGAAGGTGCTGGGGCCGGACGAACTGCTCAAATACCACGCCCGCAAGGCCAAGAACGAGCTACGCGGCCTGCGCTTCCTGGCCACCCGCTTCTCGGCCAAGGAAGCCTTCTCCAAGGCCATCGGCATGGGCATGCGCATGCCGATGACCTGGCGTAGCTGCCAGCTGCTCAACGCCCCCAGCGGCAAGCCCGTGATCGTCTGCAGCGCTGCGCTGGACGAGTTTATGCGGCAAAATAGACTGTCCGCGCAGGTGAGCATCAGCGACGAAGCCGACTACGGCGTCGCCTTCGTGATCGTCACCCAGGCGCCCGAATAAAGAAGCAAGGTATGACTGAAGCACTTCCAGAGATCCCCGCGCCGGCCGACGAACCGGCCGCCTCGGTCGACGCGCGCGCCCAGGTGCTGGCCACCGTGGCCAAGCTGCCCAATCTGCCGGGCGTGTACCGCTATTTCGACGCCAGCGACGCCGTGCTCTACGTCGGCAAGGCGCGCGACCTCAAGAAGCGCGTCTCCAGCTACTTCCAGAAGAACCTGGCCAGCCCGCGCATCGCCATGATGGTAGAGCGCATCGCGCGCCTGGAGACCACGGTCACCCACAGCGAAGCCGAAGCGCTGATCCTGGAAAGTAACCTGATCAAGACGCTCAAGCCGCGCTACAACATCCTGTTCCGCGACGATAAATCGTATCCCTACCTGAAGATCAGCGGCGGCGCGGTGCCGCGCATGGCCTACTACCGCGGCGCGCTGGACAAGAAGAACCAGTACTTCGGCCCCTTCCCGAGCGCCTGGGCGGTCAAGGAGTCGATGCAGATCCTGCAGAAGGTGTTCATGCTCCGCACCTGCGAGGACAGCGTCTACAACAACCGCACGCGGCCCTGCCTGCTGCACCAGATCGGCCGCTGCAGCGGTCCCTGCGTCGACCTGATCACGCCCGAGGAGTACAAGGTCGACGTCGACAACGCCGCCAAGTTCCTGCGCGGGCGCCAGAGCGAAGTCATGGCCGACCTGGAAGCGAAGATGCACGGCTTTGCCGCCGAACTGAAGTTCGAGCAGGCCGCCGCCGTGCGCAACCAGATCCAGTCGCTGGCGCGCGTGCTGCACCAGCAAAGCATGGAGAGCAGCGGCAGCGACGCCGACGTCGACATCATCGCCGTGGTGGTGCAGGGCGGGCGCGCCTGCGTCAACCTGGCCATGGTGCGCGGCGGACGGCACCTGGGCGACCGCGCCTACTTCCCCTCGCAAGTGAGCGACGCGGCCGCCATCGCCGAAGGCTCGATCGACTGCGAAGTGCTGGCCGCCTTCCTGGCCCAGCACTACAGCGAGAAGTTCATCCCCGGGACCCTGATCCTGAACATCGAATTCGACCAGCCGGCCTTGATGATGGCCCTGACCGAGCAGTGCGGCCACCGCATCAACCTGATCTTCCAGCCGCAGGGGCAGCGCCGCCAGTGGCTGGAACTGGCCCAGAAGGGCGCCGAGATTTCGCTGGCGCGCCTGCTGTCGGAGCAGGGCTCGCAGCAGTCGCGCACGCGCGCGCTGGCCGAAGCGCTCTCGCTCGAGGTCGAGGATCTCGACAGCCTGCGCGTGGAATGCTTCGACATCAGCCACACCCAGGGCGAAGCGACCCAGGCCTCCTGCGTGGTGTTCCATCACCACGCCATGCAGAACGGCGAATACCGGCGCTACAACATCACCGGCATCACCCCCGGCGACGACTACGCCGCCATGCGCCAGGTGCTGATGCGGCGCTACGAAAAGGTGGCCGGCGGCGAAGGCGTCATGCCCGACGTGGTGCTCATCGACGGCGGCAAGGGCCAGATCGAAATGGCGCGCCAGGTGTTCGCCGAACTCGGGCTCGACATCGGCCTGATCGTCGGCGTGGCCAAGGGGGAGGGCAGGCGCGTGGGGCTCGAGACGCTGATGTTCGTGGACGGCAGAGCGTCCCAGGAACTGGGCAAGGAATCGGCCGCGCTGATGCTGGTGGCCCTGATCCGCGACGAGGCGCACCGCTTTGCCATCACCGGCATGCGTGCCAAGCGCGCCAAGGCACGCCAGACCTCGCGCCTGGAAGAGATCGAGGGTATCGGTGCCAAGCGCCGCCAGCGCCTGCTGGCGCGTTTTGGCGGCCTGCGCGGGGTGGTCGCCGCCAGCATCGAAGACCTGCGCTCGGTGGAAGGCATTTCGACCCAGCTGGCAGAGGAAATCTACCGCCAGCTGCACTGAGAGGCCCAGCCAGCTCCGCTGACGCGCTCAACTGGTGAATTTGCCGCTGGCAAGGTAGACTAGCGCCGACCATATCTGCATAAAAACTCACCGCGCGCCCCTATGCCTTTTAACATACCGATTCTCCTGACCTGGTTGCGGGTCGCGCTCATTCCCCTCGTGGTCGGCGTCTACTACCTGCCGATCCACTGGCTGCCCCGCTCCGACCAGGACTTGGCCGCCACCCTGGTGTTCATCGTCGCCGCGGTGACCGACTGGTTCGACGGCTTCCTGGCGCGGCGCTGGAACCAGACCTCGGCCTTCGGCGCCTTCCTCGATCCGGTGGCCGACAAGCTGATGGTGGCCGGCGCGCTGCTGGTGCTGGTGCACCTGGACCGGGTCGACCACTTCATCGCCTTCATCATCATCGGGCGCGAGATCGCCATCTCGGCGCTGCGCGAATGGATGGCGCAAATCGGCGCCTCGCGCTCGGTGGCGGTCAGCTCGCTGGGCAAGATCAAGACCGCCGCCCAGATGACCGCCATCCCGCTGCTGCTGTTCCATGACGTGGTCCTGCGCACCATCGACACCCAGCAGGTCGGCGAATACCTGATGGTGGTGGCGGCCCTGCTGACGGTGTGGTCGATGTTTTACTATATGCGCCTGGCCTGGCCGCTCATCAAGGAAAAGGCCGGCCCCGGTTTGTAAAAGAAACCGGCAGGCGCTTCCTTGACAACACGCCGGGAACGTCTATAATGCCTGCCTGTTGTGACGACGCGGGAGTAGCTCAGTTGGTAGAGCGCAACCTTGCCAAGGTTGAGGTCGAGAGTTCGAGACTCTTCTCCCGCTCCAGGATTTGCAGGAAGTACGAAGGCGATAGCCCTTGGAAAGTCAGCAAGTTTCTGCGATAATCGTTGTCTTGCAAAGCGGGAGTAGCTCAGTTGGTAGAGCGCAACCTTGCCAAGGTTGAGGTCGAGAGTT
>CAMLHI010000026.1 GCA_946479705.1 uncultured Oxalobacteraceae bacterium | reverse complement strand
GGCACGATGCGTCCGGCCTGCTGGGCCGGCAGGCCGGGCGTTTCCACCAGCGCCAACGCGCGTTCGCTCAGGGCCGGATCGGCCGCGCGCGACAGGGCCCGCATGTAGCGCGTGCGCTCCTCGGTGGTTTGCGCCTGCAGCGCGCGCTGCGTCAGCGTGGCGTGGGTCGCGGCGTCGGCGGTGCGGCCCACCACGGTCAGCACGAAGTCGACCATCGATGGCGGCAGGCTGGCCGGGTCGGCCTGGTAACGGGCGAAGCGCCTGCGCGCCTCGGCGATCACGCCCGCTTCGTCGGCATCGGCCAGCGCGCTGGCCAGGCGGCTGCGCACCTGGCGCTCTTCCACGCTGTCGGCCGCCTTGTCGTCCCAGCCCATGCGATCGAACTTCGGCTTGAGCAGCTTGATGAGGTAGCGGCGCAGCTGCGCGCGTTCCGGTTCGCCTTCGGCCATCCGGTCCAGTTCGCGCAGGTTGCCGAGGATGGCGTCCCACACCGCCAGCCGGCTTTCGTCGCCGTAGGCCGCCACCAGCTTGAGGTAGCCGCCCAGGTCCATGCGGCCAGCCTGCACCATGCCCCAGGCATCGCTTTGCAGCTTGAGGCGGGTGGCGTCGGGCAGTTTCGCGGCCTGCGCTGCCAGCGCGGCGAAACTGGCGGCGTCGTACTGGACGCGGTAGTAGCCGACGCTGTCCGGGTCGACCACCAATGTGCCGTCGCAGCCTGGCATGATGAACTTCGCCGAGGCGTCGGCCAGCATCACCGTCTGCGCCCTGCCCCCGAGCTTGCCCAGCTGGACCGGCACATGCCACAAGCGCTTGTCGCTGGCCGGTTCGTCGAGACGGAACTGTTCCTGCGTGAGCGTGACCTTGCGCTTGCCGGCTTCGCAGACCTGGTCCACCTTCACCAGCGGGAAACCGGGCTGGGTGGTCCAGTCCGAGGCCATCCTGGCGACCGGCTTGCCGGAGGCCTGTTCCAGCGCCAGCCACAGGTCGGCGCTGGTGGTGTTGGAATATTTGTGGCGGGCCATGTAGGCGCGCATGCCCTTGCGGAAGGCGTCCTCGCCCAAGTAGGCTTCGAGCATGCGCAGGAAGGCCTGGCCCTTGGTATAGGTGATGCCGTCGAAGGCGTTGGCGGCCTGCGCTTCGGTGGCCACCGGGGTCTGGATCGGGTGGGTGGTCTTGCGCGCGTCGAGGTTCATGACCGGCTCGCGCTCGGCCAGGCTGTCGAGCTGCGGATGCCATTCGGGATGGAAGTGCTGGGTCGCCTTGGTGCCCATCCAGGAGGCGAAGCCTTCGTTGAGCCAGAGGTTGTCCCACCAGGCCATGGTGACCAGGTTGCCGAACCACTGGTGCGCCATTTCGTGCGCGGTGACGGCGAAGCTGTCCTGGCGCGTGCGCTCGGGGCTGGTCTTGGGATCGACCAGCAGCACTTCTTCGCTGTAGACGATGGCGCCCCAGTTTTCCATGGCGCCGTTGAAGCCGCCCGGCACCGCGATCTGGTCCAGCTTGGCCAGCGGGTACGGCGTGCCGAAGTAGTCGTTGTAGTAGTGCAGCAGGTCCTTGCTGGCACCCAGCGCATAGTCGGCGCTGGCGATCTTGCCGGCGGTGGTGACGACGCCGATCTCGACCCCGTCCTGCCTGGCGCTGACCCTTTCCAGCTCGCCCGCCACCAGCACCATCAGGTAGCTCGGCATCTTCGGCGTGGTGCCGAAGGCAATGCGCTGCAGGCCGCCGTCGAGCGCTTCCTGACGTTCGACCGGGGTGTTCGAATACGCCTTCAGGCCGGCCGGCAGGTCCACCGTCAGCTTGAAGGTGGCGCGGAAGGATGGCTCGTCCCACAGCGGCAGCAGGCGACGCGCGTCGGTCGGTTCCATCTGGGTCGAGAGCATGGTGCGCTCGGCCGCGCCAGCCTTGTAGTTCGTGTAGAACAGGCCGCGCGCCTCGCGCTTGATCTTGCCGTGGAATTTGAGCGCCAGCTGGTAGCGGCCCGGCGCGAGCGGCTTGTCGAGCGCGAAGCTGACGGTCTGCTGGTCGGCGTTCATGCGCGGCGCGAGCTTGAGGTCGCCGACCGCGCGGCCCGACAGCGTGGCCGCGTCGATGCCGATGCCGTCGGCGTTGAGTACGATCTGCGCGGTGGCCTTGAGCACGTCGATTTCGACCGTCTCGGAACCGAGGAAGGTATGGGCGGCGAGGTCGGGCACAAGGTGCGCGGCATACTGCAGCGGGACCACGTCCTTGGGCAGCTTGCCGGGGGTGGCGGCAAACGAGAACGGCGCTTCGGCCAGGGCCGGGGTGGTGGCCAGGGTCAGGGCGGCGGCGAGCGCCAGCACGGTCGGAGAGAATCGCATGTCTGCATTGTCGGGAAAGGTTATCCAATCTGCACTGTAGCCCGATGCGGGCGCGCGCGCCAGTGCGTGGCGACGAACCGCAGCCGGGCATGGGCCGCAGCAACAGCGCGGTGGCGTGGAAACCCGAATCGTACTATAGTCAAATGGCCCGAAAAGAGGCATCAAAGGAGACGTGATGGACATCGACGCATTGCTGCATAACCCGAACGCTTTGCCGACCGCGCCGAAGGTCGTCGACGAGCTGATTAGCAGCTTCCTCTACCCCAACGTCTCGGTCGACGAAATCGCCCGCAAGCTCTCGACCGATCCGGTCCTGTCGGCCAAGCTGCTGCGCCTGGCCAATTCCTCGTACTACCATGTCTCGCGCACCATCGGCAGCATCGACGACGCCATCCGCATGCTCGGCTTCGTGACCGTGCGCACGCTGGTGATCAGCTCGGGCCTGGTGAGCGGCTTCAAGCTGGTGCCCGGCCTGGACATGAAACGCTTCTGGCGCTACAGCCTCAATACGGCGGTGGCGGCCAAGTGGCTGGCGCGCGAAGCGGCCGACAGTACCGAGCTGGCCTTCACCATCGGCATGATGCACGCGCTCGGCCAGCTGGTGATCCACACCGGCCTGCCCGAGGAAGCCCAGCAGCTCGACAAGCTCACCGGCGTGTACGAACCGGGCCGCAACGCGGCCGAGCGGGAAGCGTTCGGTTTCGATGCCGGCGCGGTCGGCGCGGAACTGGCGCTGCGCTGGAAGTTCCCGGATATTTTCGCGGCCACCATCCGCGCTTATGCCGATCCGGCCCAGCACGGCGAATGGAGCCGTCTGCCGGCCATCGTGCATCTGGCGGTGTGGCGCGCGCAGGCGCACGAGAATGAGCTCGATGCCGAGGAGATGGCCGCTATGCTGCCGGTCGAGGTGCTGCGCTCGCTGGAACTGGAGCCGGAAACCATGCTCGAGGAAATGCCGCCGCTGTCGGAACTGGCCGAAGGACTGGACGATCTGGTGCGCTAGGCAAGCATGCCAGTATCACCATAAATTATTTCGAAAATTTTTACGAATTCTTTCAAGAAAACCCTAAAGTTCCCAAAAGTGACGCCGATATAGAGGGACACGCGGTAATTCGCCGACCACTTTTTGGGTGCGCACATGACTTCCAACGACGTCCTCTCGATGTACGAAACGATCGCCGGCCTGACGGCCCGCATGGCGCTGGCCGCCCAGCACGGCGACTTCGCGACCCTGGCCCGTCTGGAAACCCAATGCGCCATCGAATCGGCCGCGGCCGCCGGCGGCGCCCCCACCCTGAGCGGCGCCTCGCGCCAGCGCAAGATCGACCTGCTCAAGCAGATCATGGCCAACGACCGCGCAGTGCGCGCCGTGACCGAGCCCTGCCCCATCGAGCGCGCGATGCGCAGTTCGGCTTCGCACTGAAACTGTCGATGGAATAAAAAAAAGCGCCTCGGCGCTTTTTTTTCGCCCCGCGCATGATGCGGGGGCGGGAATTCAGGAGAGCGAACACCAGGTATCTCCTGGCGTCGCCTCGAGCCGGTTGCGCCGGCGTCCGCTGCACACTGTCGGCGAGCGGACCGCTTCCAGAACAGGCGTTTCTTCAACGATTCGTCTGTTGATCGCGCCACGCTATCGGTGGTGGCTGCGCCAGACCCATGTTCCGTCTTTCGTGTTCCCTCAGGACCACGGAAATCAGTATAACCGAATTCCTGAAGTTGTGTAGACGAGTTGGCGCGCTTCGACCTTTACACAACAGAAGCGTGCCATTGCCTCATTCGATACTCGGCTCCACTACCGCGTCGCCTTCGGGCGTGGCGCGCTTGAAGCGGCCGGTCAATTTGCTCAGCAAGCCGGGTCCGGCCGGCGCGGCATCCTTGGCCTTGCGGCGCTTGAGCAGCACCAGCACGGCGCCGCCGACCACCATCAGAAAGGCGATGGCGCCGCCCACCAGCAGCCATGGGAACGGCGCCTTTTCCTTCTTGGGTTTCTTCGGCGGCGGTGGCGGCGTCTCGTGCACGGCTGGCGCCGCAGCAGGCTGCGCCGCCAGCGCTTCCACCCTGCCCTCGACCGCGTCCTGCAACTGCTTGACCTTCTCTTCCAGTTCGACGATGCGGGCCGACAGCAAGCCATTCTTGTAGTCGAGCGCGGCGCAGGTGCGCAGCTGTTCGGCGCTGACCTGGGCGCAGGCCGCCGGGGCCTGGACATGCGGGCGCGGCTGCTGCACCGGTGCGGGCATGGATGCGGCCGGCGCGGCCACGGGCAGCGGCGCGGGCAGCACTGGCGGCGGTGGCGGCTCCGGGCTCAGCCACAGCGTCACCTGGCGCACATGCCGGCGCGTGCCATCGTTCAGGTCGAGGAACAGATGCAGGTGTTCGCTGTCGACCGGCTTGATGGATGTGATGTGCAGGAACTGGCGCTGGTCGCGCCGCATGACCGACATCGTCACGTTCGACAGCACGGGGGGCACGGCAATGTTGGCGCCGCGATAAATATCGGGATGGGCCAGCCGGACCTGCACCGGCACCGTCGGGTCGGCCATGCCGGTCAGTTCGATGTCGGCCACCAGCGGCTGGCCGACGAAGGAGCGCACCGCCACATCGCCCAGTTCGGCCGCTTGGGCAACAGCGAGCCAGCAGCCCAGGATCAGGGCGCTGCCGAGGCGGGAAAAGCGGGCGGAGCGAAACTCTGGCATAGTCGTTTGAGTGTATCAGCAATGGCTGCGGCGATGCGAACTTGCAGCCCTGTCGTCGTTAACGCGCATTGGAGTGAACTCTTTAATCCCGCCTCTGGAAATATATGATTTTTCGCTCATGGCATCCCTGCACAGGGTCCACAAGGGCGAGCGGGCTTGCTCGACTTGGCCGATGGTGGACATACCCACGTCGAGTTTGTCCCGATTACCCTTTGGGTGCCGGATAAATCCACACACTCACTGTCCGTGCGCCAGGTAGCGGATAGTTTTACGGTGGGTGTGTACCGCTATGCTGCTCGGGCACGCGTCGAAGGACTGACGCTGCCGAGTCCGGCGGCCGTGATGACTGCTATCGAAGTGGTCTTGTTCTGCTACCACGAATTGCTGGCGGGCCGCTTGGTCACCGCGCAGGTACTATCGCTGCCTGCCCCAACCTCGTGCCCTACCGCTTGGTTTTCCAAGCCTAGTACGCTGCCGCTCGATTCGCTCGGCAATGCTGTCGACCAGCGAATGTCCCGACAGGTAACGACCTCCTTGGGCGAAACGCTCTAAATGAGGCCCCAGCGGAGCGCCTTGACGACTGCATCGACCTTGTTCTCAGCATGAAGTTTTGATCTGACAGCCTCCATGTGCCGGTCAATGGTGGCTTTTGTCACGCGAAGTCTATCCGCGATTTGTTGAGAGGTCAGTCCAGTGCTCACCAATTGCAGCGTCTCCGTTTCGCGCCTGGAGAGCGCGGCAGGTGCATTCATAATCTCGGACGGAATTACGTGCCTGACCATTCCGGTATGAGCGATTAATGCGAGCCAGGAAAGTTGCGGTAGTTTTAATGCCAATTCAGATTGCGAGAACTCAATGCTGTCACGACTCAGCGAAAGCATTGAGCAGTTCCCTTGACGATCCCATAGGCTTTGTGCGAATCCAACGCGCAATCCAAAGGAGTCGGCATCCTCCCAAAACTCCGGCGCAAGTGTCTTCGTCTCAGACCAAAGAAGCGGCCGCATCGAAGTCAAGCCGTGTTTAACGGTCGGATCACATGCAAGGTAATTGTTCTGGAAGTAGCGCTCACGCCATTCTGGAGCGTAGCTATCGAACGTAGCGATCTTCCCATCTTCGAAGGCAGCGGGAGGCTTTAATACCCATGAAACGGCGTCCATACCGAGGCGAAACGCCTCGTCCTTCAAGATCCTGAATGCAGCCTCATCGCTGGAAGATATCGAGATCTCATGCATCACATCGTCGTGTCTTTGCATAATCCTCTACCTTCGGTTGATCCCAGACAGCGCAACTGGCATTAGTACCAATTCATACGAACGAGAAGTCAAGGTTCAATGATCCTACCTACATAAAAGGAGGCTGGTATGAATACCATGTACGCTAAGGCATCAAAACTAAACGTAATTGACCTGAATCAAATTTTCTCTTACAGGTATTCTGTTTTTGTTGAGCGCTTAAAGTGGACTCTGCCCGATGCAGGCGCGGGGCTGGAGGTGGACCAATTCGACCGCGACAGCACATTCCATGTCTGTGTACGCGATGCTGGTGCCACAGTTGGCTATGCGCGCCTGCTTCCCACCACGGAGCCATATTTGCTCAG
This sequence comes from uncultured Oxalobacteraceae bacterium, assembly GCA_946479705.1. The sequence continues at coordinate 8,312 of CAMLHI010000026.1, read as the reverse complement.
TGAAGTGTTTCCAGAGCTTATGGATGGCGCCCTAATTCCCAGGTCTTCCGATGTATGGGAACTCTCGCGTTTTTGTTCATTCGATCTTCGCAGTTCACGCGAACACCGGCGACAAGCTGATTTTTGGGGGTGTCAGGCAGTGCTCCGCGCTGCTGTGCAATGCGCACTTGAGCACGGTGTGAGCCGCCTCATCGCGGTCTCCGCGGTCGCTATGGAGCGAATCTTGTTCCGGCTTGGGGTGAATGCTTCCCGGGCCAGTCCAACGATGCAATTGCATGGGCACTCCGTGTTCGCATTTTGGATCGATCTTGATGATCTAACCAAAAATGCTTTGGGGATTACCTTCCCGGCTGCGGAGGCTGCCTGATTTGATGCGGATCATCAGGACTTGGTATTTATGCCAATAGACTTTTCTTTCTGTATTACGCTGTTTTCTGGCGAACCGTATTTGCCTGCGGATTTTTCTGGCGACGATTGAGACGTTCGACCCGCCCGAACTGAGTGGTGGTCGCATTTTCGCAAGCTTTATCTTCCGCACCGAGCAATTCCGAAGCGACCGAACACGTCGCACACACGAACGTAGATTTGGAGTAACAGCATGCATATCGTTCATCATCCACGTTGCAAGGACGACATTCAAGATGAAAGCCGCGCCAAGCTGCCTGTACTGCGCGAGGCCGACGCACACGGGCAGTGGATCGTGTCGTTCTGGAAGCCGTCAGCGGAAGAACTTGAATCGATCATCACTGGCGGCGGCGTTGCGTTGCGCATAAAAGCCTTGGCCCAGCAACATCCCGTCGTCTCGGTGGCGACCTGGCCGGCCATTGGTCCAGAGCTCATCGGCGGTGATCCATTCATGCAGCGCACTACAGGCTATCGGTGCTTCGAATGCTGCGCAAAGGAAGGCCAGCCCCATGCTGAACACTGCGTCGATTTAGTGAGCGCGATTCAGTTTGCGCAGTCCAAGCTGACCCAGGGTTCGGGTTCGTGCGAACCAACTGAAGATCCACCGTTGAGCGACCTCCCTACTCTGACCGCCGTGATGCAATCGGCATTGGCCTCTATGGACCTCAGCACTGGACCAATGGTGGAAATCTTTCGTGCGGCCGGCTATAAGATTGCCGCGCAGCGCGCGGCAGAGGAAGCCTTTATCCTTGACCGCATGACGCGAGCCGTGCTAACCCATGGCGATAAATGGGCTCGGGTCTTCGCCGCGCAATTGCGTGTTGCGCAGGACGTCGCAATTGGGAGGCAGGAAGCGGCGGAGCACCAAAAATCTACATAGTTTTAGACCAGTCCCTTCGCGGCATCGTTTTCCGCGGCGGCAATGCGCACGAGATGGCCAGCGCCCGATAACTCGACCAGCGGCCCGCAGGAAGAAGTAGCCACCGGCCTTCCGTCGCCAGCCAGGACCGTGCGGGCGGCGAATGCCCCGAGAACTAACGTGTATATGCGTTAGCTCCCGGGGCGTTTTTTCTGCTCGACACCCGCTTCACATGCAGCGCACGCAGCTGTTCAGCCAGGCGCTGGCCGAATCGGGCGACTCATCGCCCCAGTCCTCTTCGGCGGACGATCGCACATCACGCGGCGCCAAGCCTGGCGCAATCTTGGGCAATAGGCCAATGGCTTCGCATGTTTGAGCAAGCACAACGGTTTATCCAATTGGCGGAACTCGCTTCCAGATGACATTGTCTGATGCGAAACGACCAGGAGGAATCATGCTCAGACGCGACGGACTAGGGGATGTGGCAACGGCCGCCGCATGGCTGCGGCAACACGAATGGGGCGAGGCGTACATGGAAATGCTGAAGCTCGACGCCGGCCCGGACCGGCTTCAGCGCTGGCTGCGGATGGTGATCACGCTCCATGCCGTGGCGACCCGCCACGCAGTTACTTCATGCGATCGCGTTGCCGTCCGTTCAACAGTCCGCTCATCCCGCTTCAGGAACCTCCATCATGAAATCGACAAAGACGTTTCTCGCACTCGTGCTTCTACTCGCGGCAAGCATTACGCGCGCCGCCGACGATCCCTACAGCGGCGACCCGTGGATTGCCGATCCATCGAATGGCGTGACGTTTTCATTTACCTTCCTATACGTTCCATCGGTATACATTCCGATCTTCGGCTTGCCGCCGTTGCCGCCGAAAGTCAAGCCTGTCAAGGCTGCGTTACCCAGTGTGAACTACGCCAACGGTTCCGCCGTGGGCTGTGGCCAGGGACTAACGACAGGCCACCCGGTCATGATATCGCGGGGCGAAAAGTACAAGAAGGAGCAGGATTTCTCCGCCGGCAATCTGTACGGATTCGGACTCGAACGAACCTATCGCAGTGTCTTTGCCACCGGGGCCTTGTTCGGCCCATATTGGCTGTCGACGCTCGATCCTGATCGACTGATTCCTTCCGATTACTTTCAGATTCAATTTGGCTGGCCATCGCTGCCTCGGACGGTGACGTTGCTGAGACCGAACGGCATCAAGGCCGTCTACACGTTCACCGGCCATTCCTTCGATGATCGCGTGTCCGCGCCGACCGGCGCGGACACGGCGCCGGACGAGAAGGCTGAGCCGAATGGTGCAACGCCAGCGCCTTCAACGGTTACCGTTCCGGACCAGTTTTTCTACGCATCCGCGGATTCCGGGTCCTTGGTCTACACCCGCGTCAAAGGATATCCCGGCGAGGAGCAAGGCTGGACCCTGCATGAAGCCGGCAAGACCTCCAGCTTTTCATCCGGATTCCTGCTGCGGCACGTCTCCGATTACGCCGGATATACGCGCACCTTTTCGTACGTCCTGATCGGTTCGGCTCAAAAGCTGGACAGCATTGCGAACGGCGCCGGCCAGACCGTCCACTTCAAGTACGGCGACAACGGCCTGGTGGCGCAGGTCGTGGACCCGGACAACAACACCTGGCGCTATGAATATGCCAACGGCATGCTGACGAAGGTGACCTCCCCCGCCGTCGAAGGGGCCGTGGCGGACGTGCGCGAATATCACTACGAACAAAATGCCGAGGCGAATCAGGAGCACCTCCTCACCGGAATCACCATTGGCGGCAAGCGCTACAGCACCTACGAATACTATGGGGATTATGCGAACCGGCGCGTGAAAGCGAGCGGTCTTGCCGGCCATATCCTGCATTCGGAATTCGACACGTTCAGCTACACGCCTCAGCTATTTTCCCCTACCGGCACCGAGTCCACCACCTCGGTCGGCAACGGCGTGCAGACCGATTACACGTTCAAAAACATCGGCGGCGAATTGAAGCTCGCCTCGGTCGAGCGCTCCGGGGCGCCGGATTGCGCGGCGGCGAAAGCCACGACAGCCTACGACAGCAACGGCCATGTCACCCGCACCGTCGATTTCGCGGGTAACGCGACGACCTACTCCTACCGTCCGGACGGTATCCTGCTCGAAACGACAACGGCACAGGGAACGCCGGATGCGATGACCACCACCAACACGTGGAACGGCAACGTCCTGACGGACATCGACTACAAGGACGCGGCGGGGCTGGCCTACGCCCACATCCACTACAATTTTTTCAGCACGGGCCGCGAACTCGGCCGCGTGTCCGACATGAGCGCCACCGACGTGAAAACGGGCGAACAGCGCGTGACCCGGTACGCCTACGAGTTCTACCCGGCCGGGACGCTGTCGATGCTCACCACGACGCAAGTGCTCGCTGGAGGCGATCTAGCCACGACGCTCAAGTACGACGCATCGGGCAACGTCACGTCGATGACGAACCCGCTGGGGCAAACGCTGACCTGGTCCGATTTCACGGGTCTCGGGATGCCCCGCAAACTGGTCGACCCGAACAATGTCGAAACGCTGCTTGCGTACAATCCGAACGGGACGCTTGCCAGCATGACGGAAGCGGGAAAACGGACCACCACGTTCACGTATGACGCGGCCCGTCAGATAAACTCGATCAAGCACCCGGACGGAAGTGTCAGGCGCTACCGCTACGCCGATTCCGGGCGCCTTGAGGGCGTCGGCAACGCCGCTGGCGAATTCGTCACCACGAGCTACGCGGGCAACCCGCTGAGCGCTGTTCAATCGTCGCCCCGCAACGTGCCTGTCCTCGGGGCGGACGGGCGACTGGCCGGCACCCCGGGCGGCGCCTTCGTTTCGACAGTGCGGCTGGACAGCCTGGAGCGGCCGCGCGCGCTGCTCGGCAACAACGGTCAACGCCTCGATATCGAATATGACCTCAACGGAAATGTCGTGGCGCAGACAAATGCCGCTGGCGAAGCAACCCGCACATGGTATGACGCGCAGGGACGGCCGGTACGCATGGATGCGCCCGACAAGAGCTCGATCACGATCCGGTACAACGGCGCCGGCCAGGTGCGTGAAGTCATCGACCAGCGGAACTTGAGCACCACCTATGCTTACAACGGCTTCGGCGATCTCACGCGCTTGAGCAGCCCCGATACCGGCGTGACCACCTACGAGGCTTACGATTCCGCCGGGCGCCTGCTGCGTGAAAGGCGCAACGACGGCAAAGTGATCACCTACGGTTGGGATGGCCTGGGACGGCCGCGGTGGCGCCAAAACGGCGACACGACCGAGGAATACCGGTACGACGAGGGACCATACGGTATTGGCCATTTGACCAGCTTTTTCGACGTCACCGGCCGCACCGATTTCAGCTACAACGCCGCCGGCCAGTTGGTCCGCCAGGTCAACGATATCTACGACCGGTTTTTCACCACGACGTGGACCTACGACGACAGCAAGGGGCAATTGACCGGCATGGGCTATCCCACCGGACTGACGCTGGCCTACGTGTACGATTCCACGGGACGATTGAGCGCTGTTAAGAGCAATCTGGGCGGACCGTGGAGCACCCTGGCCGACAGCATGCTGTACCAGCCCGCGACGGATCGCTTGTACGCCTGGCGCTTCGGCAACGGCTTGGCGCGCATGAGCGACTTCGACAGCGACGGGCGCGTCGCGCGGCTGGCCTCGCCGGGAGTGCACGACCTCGCGTTCGGATACAACATCAACGACACGCTCAAGTCATCAAGCGACGCGCTCAATCCGGCCTTGAACGCGAGCTTCGACTACGACTCGGCGGGAAACCTGCATTTCGTCACGCGCGGCGGCGACAACCAGGGATTCGCTTCGGACCCAGCCGGCAACCGGATCTACCACGCCCGCGAACTGCAGGCCGAATGGAAATTCAAAGTGGACGAAGCCAGCAACCACTTGATGAGCTGGTCGGGCGGTGGCGGATGGCGCGATTTTCATTACAACATGGCGGGCGACCTCGCGAACGAGGCGCGCCAGGACGCCAGCCGCGTGCATTCCTACGACGTCTTCAACCGCATGAACGGCGTCTCGGTCAACGGCCTGCTGGTCGGCGACTACCGCAACAACGCGCTCAATCAGCGGGTCTACAAGGTCGCCGGTGGCGCGGGCACGGCGGCGATCTACGGGCCGGGCGGCGAACTGCTTGCCGAGATCGGCCAGGGCGCCAGCACCGGCTACGTGTGGCTGGACGGCGAACTGCTCGGCATCGCGAGGAACGGCCAGTTCTACGCCAGCCATAACGAGCAAACCGGGCGGCCGCAAGTTCTGACCGATGGCGCGAAGGCGATTGTGTGGCGCGCCGCGAACGCCGCGTTCGATCGCGAAGTGGTTGTGGATAAAATCGGCGGCTTGAATATCGGATTCCCGGGCCAATATTACGACGAAGAGACGGGTCTTTGGTATAACTGGAATCGATACTATGACGCGGCGTTAGGACGGTATATCCAGAGTGATCCCATCGGGCTGGCTGGCGGCATCAATAATTACAGCTATGTGGGCGGCAACCCGATTTCGTTTTACGACCCGTATGGTCTGTGGGCGTGGGGCGACCAGATTCCACAAGGTGTGGTCGATTTCTCGGCTGGCTTCGGGGATACGTTGTCGTTCGGGTTGACCAACTGGGCACGCAACCAGATGGGCACGAATGGCGCAGTGAACAAGTGTTCGGGCTACTACACCGCCGGTGAGGTGGCGGGAGTCGCTGTTGATACGGTCATCGGCGGCGCGGCGGGCTGGAAAGCCGCAGGAGTCAAGGGGATCGGCAAGGAGTTCTCGCACTGGATTCCGAACCGGATGGGTGGGCCGCGCTCGAAGTGGAACGGCAATTACGTTTCAACGGCGGAGCACGCTTTGGCTGACCCGTACCGCTATCGACTTATGCCCAAGGCTTGGAAGGCTGAAAACCCAATGCCAAACATGGCACAGCAGCAATGGGTTCGCCTTCCAAATGTTTACAAGGGGGCTGCTGCTGGCGGTGCATACGGGGCTGCGGGTGCTGCTATGAGGAGTGGTTGCGCATGTCAGTTATGAAATCCTTCATCGCCAGGTTGTTCGGTGCAGGCGTGAGACTGTCTGCGCTCGAAAAGATGATTCTCGACTGCGTGGAGCATCATCTGGATGCTCGTCTGCGAGAGTCGTGGAATAGCCAGGTTCAGGAAATCAACAAAGTTCAGCGTTTGCCGGAGGGCGTCGAGGTCAACTTCTACAGAATGAAGCGTGGTCGCCCCAGTTTTGACGAAGACTTGGCATTCCCGAACAAGACGACAGAACTGCTTGCTGCCAAGGTGCAGGTCGAACTGTCTGGCATGGGAAAGTTGAATGCGAAAGTCTGGTGCGTTAAGGGATTCGTGTTCTCAATCGAGTACGGTGGCAGTGTGAGCTACTTCGAGGAAGCCGCAGGCATGGACCCTCAACCTGAGTTCAGGATTACCTGCGAGCTAACGGCTGACTTGTCTGCGGCATGATTCCGATAGCTCGTTTGCCAATAACGTTCACGTATGGCGCGGCCCGTCAGATAAACTCGATCAAGCACCCGGACGGAAGTGTCACGCGCTACCGCTACGCCGATTCCGGGCGCCTTGAGGGCGTCGGCAACGCCGCTGGCGAATTCGTCACCACGAGCTACGCGGGCAACCCGCTGAGCGCTGTTCAATCGTCGCCCCGCAACGTGCCTGTCCTCGGGGCGGACGGGCGACTGGCCGGCACCCCGGGCGGCGCCTTCGTTTCGACAGTGCGGCTGGACAGCCTGGAGCGGCCGCGCGCGCTGCTCGGCAACAACGGTCAACGCCTCGATATCGAATATGACCTCAACGGAAATGTCGTGGCGCAGACAAATGCCGCTGGCGAAGCAACCCGCACATGGTATGACGCGCAGGGACGGCCGGTACGCATGGATGCGCCCGACAAGAGCTCGATCACGATCCGGTACAACGGCGCCGGCCAGGTGCGCGAAGTCATCGACCAGCGGAACTTGAGCACCACCGATTTCATGGGTCTCGGGATGCCCCGCAAACTGGTCGACCCCGAACAATGTCGAAACGCTGCTTGCGTGTCCGTAATGAAGAGACTTGTTTACACCCTGATATGGCTGGTCATCTCGCTGTTTGCTGGTGCGTTGGGCAACTACCTCTTCAATGTCAACTTCTGGGTTGCGTCGCTGATCGCGGGGCTGGCATTGATTGCGAATGGGGTGATTGCTGAGTGTGAAGACCGCCGACGCGATAGCCGCGATACCTGAACAGACAAGCCGCCGAGTCCAGGCTGGCTGCGGGCTGGCTACAAATGGAAATTCAAAGTGGACGAAGCCAGCAACCACTTGATGAACTGGTCGGGCGGTGGCGGATGGCGCGATTTTCATTACATCATGGCGGGCGGCCTCGCGAACCGAACGAGGCGCGCCAGGACTGCAGCCGCGTGTATTCCTACGACGTCTTCAACCGCATGAACGGCGTCTCGATCAACGGCCTGCCGGTCGGCGATTACCGCAACAACGCGCTCAATTCGCGGGTCTACAAGGTCGCCGGTGGCGCGGGCACGGCGGCGATCTACGGGCCGTGCGGCGAACTGCTCGCCGAGATCGGCCAGGGTGCCAGCACCGGCTACGTATGGCTGGACGGCGAGTTGCTCGGCATCTCGAGGAACGGCCAGTTCTACGCCAGCCATAACGAGCAAACCGGGGGATGAGACGGGACTTTGGTATAACTGGAATCGCTATTACGACCCTGCCTTGGGCCGCTATTTGCAAAGCGATCCAGTCGGCTTTCTGGCAGACGGCTCAAATTCATTTGCCTACATTGACGGAAATCCTCTTACCGCCACCGATCCAACCGGCGAATTCGGACTGATCGGCGCGGGAATCGGTGGAGGCCTTGAGCTTCCGTATGCCTTGTCCCAGGTCCCTATCTAGGTTCACTGATTTTTTGGAGTAAACTCTTTAATTCCGCCCTATCCCAGACAGGTTTTTTTCCATGGAAAATCGTATCGAGAAGGACAGT
>CAMLHI010000025.1 GCA_946479705.1 uncultured Oxalobacteraceae bacterium | reverse complement strand
GACTTCACCCAGGTCAACCACCACATCAACCGGGTGCTGGTGGCCAAGGCCCTGGCCCTGCTGGAGGTGCAGAAAGACGAGCGCGTGGCCGACCTGTTCTGCGGCCTGGGCAACTTCACCCTGCCGCTGGCCACGCAGGGCAGGGAAGTGGTCGGCATCGAAGGCTTGACCAGCCTGACCGAACGCGCGCTGGCCAATGCCAAGGCCAACGGCCTGTCGCACCAGACCAGCTTCTCGACCCGTAACCTGTTCGACGTGACGACCGAGCACCTGATCGAACTGGGCAAATTCGACCGCATGCTGGTCGACCCGCCGCGCGACGGCGCCATGGCCCTGTCGCAGGCGCTGGCCGGCCTGCGGACAGCGCGGCCAGACCTGCTGCCCAAGCGCATCGTCTACGTCTCCTGCAGCCCGTCCACCCTGGCGCGCGACGCCGGCATCCTGGTCAACGAAGCCGGCTACGTGCTGAGCAAGGCCGGCGTGGTGAATATGTTCCCACACACCTCGCATGTGGAATCGATGGCGGTGTTCGACCTGCCCGCCGAACAGGCGTAAAAAAAGCCGGCCCGCGGGCCGGCTTCCTCATCGGCGCGGCCGATCAGTCGCGGCTGCCGCCCAGGCCCAGCAGGGCCAGCAGGTTGCTGAAGATGTTGTACAGGTCGAGGTAGATGGCCAGCGTGGCGCTGACGTAGTTGGTCTCGCCGCCGTTGACGATGCGCTGCACGTCAAACAGCAAAAAGCCCGAGAAGATCACCACGGCCACCACCGACAGCACCACCATCAGCGCCGGCATCTGGAACACGATGGCGGCCACCGAAGCGAGGATCAGCACGATCACGCCGGCGAACAGCCACTGGCCCAGGAAGGAAAAGTCGCGTTTGGACGTGGTGGCGATCGAAGCCATCACCGCCATGATGGTGGCGGTGCCGCCGAAGGCGCCCATGATCAGGGTGGCGCCATTGCTGTAGCCCAGGGTGCGCGTGAGCAGCGGGGTCAGCATCAGGCCCATGAAGAAGGTGAAGCCGAGCAGCAGGCCGACGCCCAGGCCGCTATCCTTGTTCTTTTCGATTCCCCAGATGAAGCCGAAGGCCACCGCCATGAACAGCACCAAGCCCATCATGCCGCGGAAAGCCGGGAAGTGGAACTGCACGCCGATGACGGCGCCCAGGACGGTCGGGATCAGCGACAGCGCAAGCAGCCAGTACGTATTGCGCAGAACGCGGTGACGTACGGCCTGACTCGAACTGGTCAGATCGACATTTTTCTGCAAACTGATGGACATGGTGCCTCCGAAGGGTCAATGGTGAAAACGTTAAAAGCATAGCACGCTGCACAAAAAACGCGCCAAACCGGGCTGCGGGCGCCCGGTGCCCGGCGGCAATACTCTATCACTTGCCGCCCCGCCCGGGCAATATCCATCAGATAGGGCCGACTATGGTAAAATTAAAGGTTGATTGAAGTCTTACTCTCGACATAAACCTTTCTTTTTATTGGAGTTTTTACAAATGGCAATCGAACGCACCCTGTCGATCATCAAACCAGACGCAGTCGCTAAAAACGTGATCGGCCAAATCTACAGCCGCTTCGAAGGCGCTGGCCTGAAAATCGTTGCCGCCCGTCTGACCCAGCTGTCGCGCGCCGAAGCCGAAGGCTTCTACGCTGTGCACGCCGCACGTCCTTTCTTCAAGGACCTGGTCGACTTCATGATCTCCGGCCCGGTGATGGTGCAAGTGCTCGAAGGCGAAGGCGCGATTGCCAAGAACCGTGACCTGATGGGCGCGACCGATCCGAAGAAGGCAGAAAAAGGCACCATCCGCGCCGATTTCGCCGATTCCATCGATGCCAACGCCGTGCACGGCTCCGACGCCGCCGACACCGCTGCCAACGAAATCGCGTATTTCTTCCCAGCGCTGAACGTCTACAGCCGTTAATTCGTCATTGATGATGTAATCAATGTGGCCAGCCGCTCCGGCGGCTGGCCGACCGAACAGTACCGAACACCGAACACCTGACACTTCGAAGACTTGCCATGACAACGACCCTCACCAACCTGCTGGACTTCGATCCCGCGCAACTCGTGGCCTACTGCGCCGAGTTGGGTGAGAAGCCGTTTCGCGCCAAACAGCTGCAGCGCTGGATCCACCAGTTCGGCGCCAGCGACTTCAACCACATGACCGATCTGGCCAAGTCCCTGCGCGACAAGCTGGCCACGCGCGCCGAAGTGCGCGCCCCGGCCATCATCAGCGACCACACCTCCACCGACGGCACCCGCAAGTGGCTGGTGGACGTGGGCAATGGCAACGCGGTCGAAACCGTGTTCATTCCGGAAGAAAATCGCGGCACGCTGTGCATCTCCACCCAGGCCGGCTGCGCCGTCAACTGCCGTTTCTGCTCGACCGGCAAGCAGGGCTTCAACCGCAACCTCTCGGTGGCCGAAATCATCGGCCAGCTGTGGATGGCCGAGTTCGAGCTGCGCAAGACCAAGGGTATCGAGCCCGGCCCCAAGGGCGAGCGCCAGATCACCAACGTGGTCATGATGGGCATGGGCGAGCCGCTGCTGAACTTCGAGCCGACCACCACCGCCCTCAAGCTCATGCTCGACGATAACGCTTACGGCCTGTCGCGCCGCCGCGTGACCCTGTCGACCTCGGGCGTGGTGCCGATGATGGACAAGCTCGCGCAGGAAGTGCCGGTGGCGCTGGCGGTCTCGCTGCACGCCTCCAACGACCCGCTGCGCGACGGCCTGGTGCCCCTGAACAAGAAATACCCGCTGCGCGAACTGATGGCTGCCTGCAAGCGCTATCTGGCATTCGCCCCGCGCGACTTCATCACCTTCGAATACTGCATGCTCGACGGCGTCAACGACAGCGACGAGCACGCGCGCGAACTGGTGGCCCTGGTCAAGGACCCGCAAGTAGGCGTGTCCTGCAAGTTCAACCTGATTCCCTTCAATCCCTTCCCGGAATCGGGCTTGCTGCGTTCGAAAAATCCACGCATCAAGGCCTTTGCCCAGGTACTGATGGACGCCGGCATCGTCACCACCATCCGCAAGACGCGCGGCGACGATATCGACGCCGCCTGCGGCCAGCTGGCCGGCGAGGTGCAAGACCGCACCCGCGTGCAGCAGCGCATGGAAAAGATGAGCGAATACCAGAAGAAATTCGGCGCCGATTTCGGCCGCATCGTGGAGATTCCTTCTTGAACGCGGCCGCACGGCGTCTGTTGCTGCTGTGCCTGTCCGCGGCGCTGGCTGCCTGCGTCGGCACTGGCGGCAGCGAGGGCGCGGGCCTGCAGGGCAGCAAGCAGGAACTCAAGACCGCGTCCGACCAGACCTCCAACGAGCGGCGCGCGGCCATCCGCCTGCAGCTGGCGGTGGGCTATTTCCAGCAGGGCAGCTACGACGTCGCGCTCGACGAGGTCAAGCAAGCCATCGCCGCCAATCCCGACGCGGCCGATGCCTACGGCGTGCGCGCCCTGATCTATACCGCCATGAACGAGATGGCGCTGGCCGACGAGAATTACCAGCGCGCCCTGCGCCTGTCGCCGCGCAATCCGGACCTGAACAACAACTATGGCGCCTTCCTGTGCCAGGTGGGCCGTTACCAGCAGGGCATGGACCAGTTTGAAGTGGCGCTGAAGAACCCGAACTACCAGTCGCCGGTCAAAGCACTGGTGAACGCGGGCGCTTGCAGCATCAAGATGAAGAACCTCGACGCGGCCGAACGTTATCTGATGGACGCGCTGCGTTACGACCCGGATCTTGCCGCGACCCATGCGAATCTGGCCCGGGTCTTTTATGAGCGGCGCGACTACAACCGCGCCGGATTTTTTATCCACCGCCTGACCACGCTGGCCAAGCCGGAAACCCTGTCAGCCGATGTGTTGTGGCTGGCTGCGAGGATCGAGCGCAAGCTCGGCGACAAGGGCCTGGAGACGGCCATGCTGACCCAGCTGCGCCGCCATCACGCGGCCTCGCCGGAGTTCGCGGCCTTCCAGCGCGGTGCATTTGATGAGTGAAACAGGAACGACAATGACAGAGTGGGCAGAACAGCCAAGCACCGGTGACAACCAGGGCGTGCCGGGCAAGACTCTCGCCGCGCAGCGCGAAGCGCTCGGCTGGAGCGTCGAACAGGTGGCCGACCAGCTCAAGCTGGCCGTGCGCCAGGTGGTCGCGCTCGAAGCGGGCGACTACGCCAACTTGCCGGGCCCGGCCGTGGTGCGCGGCTTCGTGCGCGCCTACGCCAAGATCTTGAAACTCGATCCGGCACCGCTGGTGGCGATGATCGCGCTCGACACCGCGCCGGCGCCGGATACCACCCCGACCACGGTGCGGCGCGACAAGCCCGCCTCGTTCTCGGAAGTACGCTTTCCCACCAACGGCAAGCGTTCGCGCGCGCCCTATGGCCTGATCGCCGCCGCGCTCGTGGCGGCCGGCGCCGCCGTCGCCGTGTGGCAGACTGGCCTGGTGGCCAATTTCCTGCCGGGCCATGGCGGCAGCGCCGCGCCGGCCGCGGCCGTCGGCACGCCATCCAGCACGGCTGCCAGCGTGACGGTGTTGCCGCCGCCCGTGACCGGCGGCGTAAGCGCCCCGATCGAGACCACCACCGTCAAGCCGGGTGAAGAGAACAAGCCGCTGCAAAGCCCTTCGGTACCGCTGATTTCGGTGCCGCCGCCAAGCCAGCCGAGCCCGGCGGCCGCGCTCCCCGCAGCGCCTGCCGTCACGGCAAGCCCGGCCGCGCAGCCCGCCGCGCCGGCCTCCGGCAACAGCCTGGTGCTGACCGTGCGCGAGGATTCCTGGGTCGAAGTCAAGCGCGCCAAGGGCCGTCCGCTGCTGTCCAAGCTGCTCAAGGCGGGCAGCACCGAAACCGTCGAGATCAAGGAACCGGTGACGCTGATCGTGGGCAAACCGTCCGGCGTCGACGCCAGCCTGCGCGGCGCCGCGCTGGCGCTGCCGCCCGTGGCCGGCGGCACCGTCTCGCGCGTCGCGGTCGAGTAACGGCCGAGTAACTATCCTGCGAGTGCACACATGACTTTTTCGAATTCCGCCATCCCGTCCGGTCCGCTCGCGCGCCGGGCCAGCCGGCGCGTGCTGGTGGCCCATGGCGAGCGCAAGATCTGGGTCGGCGGCGACGCACCGGTGGTGGTGCAGTCGATGACCAATACCGATACCGCCGACGTGATCGGTACCGCCATCCAGGTCAAGGAACTGGCGCGTGCCGGTTCGGAGATGGTGCGCATCACCGTCAACAATCCGGAAGCGGCGGCCGCCGTGCCCCTGATCCGCGAACAGCTCGACAAGATGGATATCGACGTGCCGCTGGTGGGCGACTTCCATTACAACGGCCACACCCTGCTGCGCGACTATCCCGAGTGCGCGCGGGCGCTGTCGAAGTACCGCATCAATCCCGGCAACGTGGGGCAGGGCGCCAAGCGCGACACCCAGTTCGCCCAGATGATCGAAACCGCCATCCGCTACGACAAGCCGGTGCGCATCGGCGTCAACTGGGGCAGCCTGGACCAGGCGCTGCTGGCGCGCATCATGGATGAAAACGCCGCCCGCGCCGAACCCTGGAGCGCCCAGGCCGTCATGTACGAGGCGCTGGTGACCTCGGCCATCGAAAACGCCGTGCGCGCCGAAGAGATCGGTCTCGCGCGCGACCAGATCATCCTGTCCTGCAAGGTCTCCGGCGTACAAGACCTGATCGCCGTCTACCGCGAACTGGCGCGTCGCTGCGACTATCCGCTGCACCTGGGCTTGACCGAAGCGGGCATGGGCAGCAAGGGCATCGTGGCCTCGACGGCGGCGCTGTCGGTGCTGCTGCAGGAAGGCATCGGCGACACCATCCGCATTTCGCTCACGCCCGAGCCGGGCGGCGACCGCACGAAAGAAGTGATCGTGGCGCAGGAAATCCTGCAAACCATGGGCTTGCGCAAGTTCGCGCCCATGGTGATCGCCTGCCCGGGCTGCGGGCGCACCACCTCGACCACCTTCCAGGAACTGGCCGACAATATCCAGACCTATCTGCGCGAGCAGATGCCGGAATGGAAGAAGTCCTATCCGGGCGTGGAAGCCATGAACGTCGCCGTGATGGGCTGCATCGTCAACGGTCCCGGCGAATCCAAGCACGCCAACATCGGCATCAGCCTGCCCGGCACCGGCGAGTCGCCAGCCGCGCCGGTGTTTGTCGACGGCCAGAAAACCGTCACCCTGCGCGGCGAGCGTATCGTCGAAGAATTCCAGGCTATCGTCCTCAACTACGTCCAGACGCACTACGGCAAGCACACTGCCGACGCATAAACAGAAAATGTCCGAATCCAAAAAAGCTGAAAAGATTGTTGCCGTCAAAGGCATGAACGACATCCTGCCGGCCGACGCGCCGCTGTGGGAATTGTTCGAGAACACCGTGCAGTCGGTGCTGCAGAGCTATGGCTTCCAAAAGATCGTCACCCCGATCGTGGAAGACACGGCGCTGTTCAAGCGCGCCATCGGCGCCGTCACCGACATCGTCGAAAAGGAAATGTATTCCTTCAAGGATTCGATGAACGACGACGAGCTGACCCTGCGCCCTGAAGGCACGGCCGGGGTGGTGCGCGCCGTCATCGAACACAACCTGGTCTACGAAGGTCCCAAGCGCCTGTGGTACAAGGGCCCGATGTTCCGCCACGAGCGTCCGCAGCGCGGCCGCTACCGCCAGTTCTTCCAGATCGGCGCCGAAGCGGTGGGCTTCACCGGTCCGGACATCGACGGCGAGCTGATCATGCTGTGCCGCCGCCTGTGGGATGACCTGGGCCTGGAGAACATCCGCCTGGAAATCAATTCCATCGGCGACGCCTCCGAGCGCGCGCGCCACCGCGCCGACCTGATCGCCTATTTCGAAGCCAACAGCGAGCAGCTCGACGCCGAAGCCCAGCGCCGCCTGCACAGCAATCCGCTGCGCATCCTCGACACCAAGAACCCGGCCATGCAAGACCTGGTCAACCAGGCGCCCAAGCTGCTCGACTACCTCGAAGGCGAATCCATCGCCCACTTCGAAGGCGTCAAGCGCATCCTCGACCACAACAATGTGCAGTACACCGTCAACCCGCGCCTGGTGCGCGGCCTGGACTATTACAACCGCACCGTGTTCGAATGGGTTACCGACGAGCTGGGCGCCCAGGGCACCGTGTGCGCGGGCGGGCGCTACGATCCGCTGATCGAAAGCTTCGGCGGCAAGCCGACCCCGGCGGTGGGTTTCGCCATGGGCATCGAGCGCCTGATCGAACTGATGAAACTGGCCGGCGAACCGGCCGCGCCCTCCCAGTGCGACGTCTACATGGTGCACCAGGGCGAGCAGGCCCAGCTGCAAGCCTTCGTGCTGGCCGAGCGAATTCGCGATGCCGGTCTCGATGTTGTGCTACATTGCGCCGCGGCCAGCGGTCCGGGCAGCTTCAAGAACCAGATGAAAAAGGCCGACGGCAGCGGCGCGTCCTTCGCCGTGATCCTGGGCGATGACGAAGTGGCCGGCAATACCGCCACCGTCAAGGCCTTGCGCGGCGCCGAGGGCGGCGCCCAGCAGGCCAGCGTGGCCTTCGACGACGTGGTCGATTATGTGGTCGACCAGATCGTCGGCGACGACCACGATCACGACCACGTGCACTACCACCATTAATTGATAAACCATTTATAACGAATCCATCATGGCATACGATCTCGAAGAACAAGAACAACTGGACACCCTGAAAGCCTTCTGGCAAAAGTACGGCAACCTGATCACCTGGGTGCTGATTGTGTGTTTGGCCGGCTACGCGGGCTACAACTTCTGGAAGCAGCGCCAGACCAACCAGGCGGCCGAAGCCTCGGCCCTGTACGACGAAATGGGCAAGCAGCTGGCCGCCAAGGATAATGCCAAGGTGCAGCGCATCGCCGGCGACATCGAAAGCAAGTACGAGTCCTCGATCTACGCCCCGATGGCGGCCCTGGCCGCGGCCAAGGCCGCCTTCGACGCCAACGACCTGAAGACCGCCAAGGCCCAGCTGCAATGGACCGTCGACCACGGCAACGCCGAGTACAAATCGGTCGCGCGCCTGCGCCTGTCCGGCCTGCTGCTCGATGAAAAAGCCTACGACCAGGCCCTGGCGCTGTTGAACACCGACATCCTGCCGCAGTTCGCCGGCGCCGCCGCCGACCGCAAGGGCGACATCCTGGTGGCCCAGAACAAGCTGGCCGAGGCCCGCACGGCGTACGAGGCAGCGCTGGCCGCCATGGGCGAGAAGAATCCCGGCCGCCAGCTGGTCGTGTTGAAGCTGGAAGCCATCGGCGGCACCGTGCCAGCGCCGAAAGCGGCCGCCGCGGCCTGAGAGGCTCAGAGCCTCTAAACCGTTTTACGGCGGGTGTGCCCGCCGTCCCAGTTAAAAGAACAAGGACCACGCCTATGCGTATTACCCAGAAGCTCGTCGGTGTGAGCGTCATGGCCCTGATGGCCGGCTGCTCGACGATCAGTTCGCTCAACCCTTTCGCTTCCAAGCCCAAGGGCAACCAGCCGGCGCCACTGGTCGAGCTCAAGGGCACGATGGCGGTGCGTACCGCCTGGAAGCTCGACATCGGCAAGGCGGAGAACAATATCTTCACCCCGGCGGTGGTGGGCAATACCCTGATCGTGGCCGGTGCCGAGGGCGCCATCGCGCGCGTGGAAGCGGCCGACGGGCGCCAGATCTGGCGCATCAAGGCCGAATCCCCGCTGACGGCAGGCGTCGGTACTGACGGCAATATGATCGTGGTGGGCGGCGCCAAGGGTGTCGTGTTGACCTACGATATGGACGGCAAGCCGCTCTGGCGCGCCCAGGCTTCCAGCGAAGTGCTCAGCGCGCCCGTGGTGGGCGAGGGCATGGTGGTGGTGCGCTCGATCGACAACCGCATCGTCGGCCTGGATGCCAAGACGGGCGAAAAGAAATGGACCGTGCAGCGCCCGACGCCGCCGCTGACCCTGCGCAATGCGCCGGGGATGGTGGTGGTCGGCAAGGAAGTCATCGTGGCCCAGCCGGGCGGCAAGCTGCTCTCGCTGAGCCTGGCCACCGGCGCGCCGCGCTGGGAAGTGGCGGTCGGCGAATCGCGCGGCGCCACGGAACTCGAGCGCGTCACCGATATCGGCGGCGCCCCGGTGCTGTTCGAGAAGGATGTCTGCGCCGTGTCCTACCAGGGCCGCGTGGGCTGCTTCGACGTCACCACGGGTACTGCGCGCTGGACCAAGGAATTGTCGTCGGACGCCGGCGTCTCGGTCGATCAGCGCTTCGTGTTCGCGGTCGACGACAAGGGCGCCATTTCGGCCTTCAACCGCGAGACTGGCGCCTCGGCCTGGAAGAACGACAAGCTCAGCTTCCGCCGCCTGTCGACGCCAGTGTCCTACGGGCGCGCCGTGGCTGTGGGCGACTACCAGGGCTATGTGCACTTCTTGTCGCGCGAAGACGGCGCCTTCCTGGCGCGCGCCGCCACCGATGGCAGCGCGATTGTCTCGACCCCGCTCGTTGCGGGTTCGAATCTGATTTTTCAAACACAAGCAGGAACAGTGACCGCCATCGCGGTCGAATAAATAATGAAGCCGGTAATAGCACTCGTAGGCCGCCCGAACGTCGGGAAATCGACCTTATTCAATCGCCTCACCCGCTCGCGCGATGCGCTGGTGGCCGACCTTCCGGGCCTGACCCGCGACCGCCACTACGGTGAAGGCCGGGTCGGCGAACGTCCCTTCCTCGTCATCGACACGGGCGGTTTCGAGCCGGTCGCCAAGGAAGGCATCATGTTCCAGATGGCCTTGCAGACCAAGCAGGCCGTGGCCGAAGCCGACGTCGTCGTCTTCATCGTCGACGGCCGCCAGGGCCTGACCCCGCACGACAAGACCATCACCGATTTCCTGCGCAAGACGGGCCGCAAGGTCATGCTGGTGGTGAACAAGGCCGAGGGCATGAAGTACACCTCGGTGGTGGCCGATTTCTATGAACTCGGCATGGGCGACCCCTACGTCATTTCCGCCGCCCATGGCGACGGCGTGCACGACCTGGTCGAGGAAGCGCTCAATGAAGCCTTCGCCCAGCGTCCGGACGACGCCGAGGAACTCGAAGCCGCCTCGCGCGGCGTCAAGATCGCCATCGTCGGCCGTCCCAACGTCGGCAAGTCCACCCTGGTCAACACCCTGCTGGGCGAAGAACGCGTGATCGCCTTCGACATGCCCGGCACCACGCGCGACTCGATCGAAATCCCGTTCGAGCGCGACGGCAAGAACTACACCCTGATCGACACGGCCGGTATCCGCCGGCGCGGCAAGGTGTTCGAAGCGATCGAGAAATTCTCGGTCGTGAAAACCCTGCAGTCGATCTCGGAAGCCCACGTGGTCATCCTGCTGCTCGACGCCCAGCAGGACATCTCCGAGCAGGATGCCCACATCGCCGGCTTCATCCTGGAGTCGGGCAGGGCGCTGGTGGTGGCCGTCAACAAGTGGGATGGCTTGCAGTCCGACGACCGCGACGAAATCAAGATCGACCTGGACCGCAAACTCGACTTCCTCTCGTTCGCCAAGACCCATTTCATCTCGGCCCTGAAGAACAGCGGCATCGGTCCCATGATGAAATCGGTGGACGCCGCCTATGCCGCCGCCACCGCCGACCTGTCGACCCCGCGCCTGACCCGCGCCCTGATCGAAGCGGTGGAAAAGCAGGAACCCAAGCGCAAAGGCTCGATCCGCCCGAAAATGCGTTATGCTCACCAGGGTGGACAGAATCCGCCGATTATCGTCATCCACGGCAATGCCCTCGACGCCATCGGCGAGCCTTATAAACGCTATCTGGAAAAGCATTTCCGCGACACCTTCAATCTGGTCGGCACGCCGCTGCGGATTGAGCTGCGAATGGGGAAAAATCCGTTCGCCAAAAAGTGAAATACGGTCGGGCGTCCGACAAGAAAATGCAAAACAGGTTACAGTAGCTGAGCGACATCATTCGCCTTTTTATAGAATGGTGGCACGGACACTTGAAAATTTGCGCGTCGCCTCCAATTCTTAACTACAACAACATCACGGAGCTGTTATGAGCAACAAAGGGCAACTGTTACAAGACCCATTCCTCAATGCCTTGCGCAAAGAGCATGTCCCGGTATCGATCTACCTGGTCAACGGGATCAAACTGCAGGGCCATATCGAATCGTTCGACCAGTACGTGGTACTGCTGCGTAACACGGTCACCCAGATGGTCTACAAGCACGCCATTTCGACCGTCGTGCCGGCGCGCGCGGTCAATCTGAATCTTGATTCCGACGCTGAGTAAGCGCACGGCGTGTAGGCGCACGGCGGCGCTGCCGCCGCGCGTTCGCCAGCCGCTCCCGGCGGGAGGCGTATGCGCGCAGCATTAGTCGGCATCGATTTTGGCGACGGCGATTTTGCCGCCAGCCTGGAAGAGCTGTCCCTGCTCGCCCGGTCCGCCGGTGCCGAGCCGGTCAACACCATCACCGCCAAGCGCGGCAGTCCCGATCCCGCCTACTTTGTCGGTACCGGCAAGGCCGACGAGATCGGTGCGGCCTGCGCCGCTGACGCGGTCGAGATCGTCATCTTCAACCATGCGCTCTCGCCGGCCCAGCAGCGCAACCTGGAAAAGCGTCTGAACATCCGGGTGCTCGACCGCACCAGCCTGATTCTCGACATCTTCGCCCAGCGCGCCAAGAGCCACGAGGGCAAGCTGCAGGTCGAACTGGCCCAGCTGCAGCACCTGGCCACGCGCCTGATCCGCGGCTGGACCCACCTGGAACGGCAAAAGGGCGGTATCGGCCTGCGCGGTCCCGGCGAAACCCAGCTCGAGACCGACCGCCGCCTGATCGGCGAACGCGTCAAGATGCTGCGCGCCAAGCTGGCCAAGCTGCGCAAGCAGCATGAAACCCAGCGCCGCTCGCGCGGGCGCAACAATACCTTTTCGGTCTCGCTGGTCGGCTACACCAATGCCGGCAAGTCGACCCTGTTCAACGCCCTCACCAAGGCTGGCGTGTACGTCGCCAACCAGCTGTTCGCCACGCTCGACACCACCTCGCGCCGGGTGTATCTCGGCGACGAAGTCGGCAACGTGGTCATTTCCGACACGGTCGGCTTCGTGCGCGAACTGCCGCACCAGCTGGTGGCGGCCTTCCGCGCCACGCTCGAGGAAACCATCCACGCCGACCTGCTGCTGCACGTGGTCGACGGCGCCAGCCCGGTGCGGATGGAACAGATCGAGCAGGTCAACCTGGTGCTCAAGGAAATCGGCGCCGACCATATTCCCCAGATCCTGGTCTGGAACAAGATCGACGCGGCCGGCCTGGAGCCGGCTGTCGAGCGTGATGAATATGCTAAAATCGCCCGCGTTTTTATCAGCGCCCAGAGTGGCGCCGGCCTGGACATGCTGCGCGGCGCCATCGTCGAAGCGGCCAAGTCCGCGCCCGGTCTGACCCATCTGTTTCAAGAGCAGGACGAAGCCGTACCGGAGCACGACGAGGACGCCGACGCGGTCGCTCTCGTGCCGGACGAAATTCCAACCTCCACCACCGTCGGACCACGCTAGCATGCTTGCATTACTACTCAAACGCATCGGCCTCACGCTGTCGCTCAACGACCCGCGCTGGGGCCGCAAGCCGCAAGGCGACCACAAGGCCCAGGAAGGCCGCAAACCGGGCGAAGGCCCGCCCGACCTGGACCAGATGTGGCGCGACTTTAACAGCCGCCTGAACCGCCTGTTCGGCCAGCGCGGCAGCGGCGACGGCGGCGGCTACCGCCCGGACGGCAAGGGCGCCAGCGTCACCGGCGGCATCGTGGTCGTTATCGTGGCCTTCGTCTGGCTGGCCAGCGGCGCCTTCATCGTGCAGGAAGGCCAGCAGGCCGTGGTGACCACCTTCGGGCGGCCCACCGACATCGCCAACGCCGGCTTCAACTGGCGCTGGCCGGCGCCGTTCCAGGACCACGAGACGGTCAACGTGTCGCAGGTGCGCACGGTCGAAGTGGGCTACCGCGGCTCGGTGCGCGCCAAGAATCTCAAGGAATCGCTGATGCTGACGGACGACGAAAACATCGTCGACATCCAGTTCGCGGTCCAGTACACCATCAGCAATCCCAAGGACTGGCTGTTCAACAACCGCGAGCAGGAAGAGACCGTGCGCCAGATCGCCGAGACGGCCATCCGCGAAGTGGTCGGCCGCAGCAAGATGGACTTCGTGCTGTATGAAGGGCGCGAGAAGGTCGCCAACGATGTGCACCAGCTGATGCAGCGCATGGCCACCGACTACAAGCTCGGTTCCCTGATCACCAACGTCACCATGCAGGCGGTGCAGCCGCCCGAGCAGGTGCAGGTGGCCTTCGACGACGCCGTCAAGGCCAGCCAGGACCGCGAGCGCGCCAAGAACGAAGGCCAGGCCTATGCCAACGACGTTATTCCACGCGCCCGCGGCAACGCCTTCCGCCTGATGGAGGAAGCCGAAGCCTACCGCTCCATGGTCACCGAGAACGCCACCGGCAATGCCGATCGCTTCACCGCCGTGATGAACGAATACCAGAAGGCCCCGGCCGTCACGCGCGACCGCATGTACCTCGATACCATGCAGCAGATCTTCACCAGCGCCAGCAAGGTCATGGTCGACGCCAAGTCGGGCAGCAACCTGCTGTACCTGCCGCTGGACAAGCTGGTGGCGCAAACCGCCGCCAACGACGCTGCCATCGGCGCCAAGTCCGGCCCTGTCGTCCAACCTACCGCGCCGCTACCGGCCGATATCATGCAGCCATTGGAACAAGTCCGCCAGCGCGACAACCGCAGCCGCGAATCCTCACGTGACCGGGAGATCCGCTAATGAACCGCACCATATCGATCCTGGTGGCGCTGTTTGTCGGCTTCATGGTGATCACCTCGACCGTGTTTGTCGTCGACCAGCGCCAGTACGCCCTGGTGTTCTCCTTCGGTAAACTGGTCGGCGACGTCATCGACGCGCCGGGCCTGCACTTCAAGCTGCCGCGCCCCTTCCAGAACGTGATCTACCTGGACAAGCGCATCCTCACTCTCGACACCCCGGACGGCGAGCGCTTCATCACGGCCGAGAAGAAAAACATTGTGGTCGACGCTTTCGTGAAGTGGCGCATCACCGACGCGCGCCGCTACTACATCAGCTTTGGCGGCGACGAAAACCGCGCGCGCAACCGCATGTCGCAGATCATCAAGGCGGCCCTGAACGACGAAATCACCAAGCGCACCGTGCGCGAAGTGATTTCCGGCGAGCGCGCCAAGGTGATGACGGCGATCCGCACGCGGGTGGCCGCCGAGGCCGAGCAGATCGGCGTCAACATCGTCGACGTGCGCCTCAAGCGGGTCGATTACGTCGAGCAGATCAACAACTCGGTGTACGAGCGCATGAAGGCCGAGCGCACCCGCGTGGCCAATGAGCTGCGCTCGACCGGGTCGGCCGAATCGGAAAAGATCCGCGCCGACGCCGACCGCCAGCGCACCGTGATCCTGGCCGAAGCCTTCCGCGACGCCGAAAAGATCAAGGGCGACGGCGACGCCAAGGCATCGCAGATCTATGCCCAGGCCTTCGGCAAGAACCCCGAGTTCTTCAAGTTCTACCGCTCGCTGGAAGCCTACCGCGCCACCTTCAGGGCCCATGGCGACGTGATCGTGACCGACTCCAATTCGGAGTTCTTCAAGTACTTCCGCGGCCCGGGCGGTGCCAGCGCCGCTCCCGCGGCCAAGAAATAAGCAGCCCTCGCACTCGAAAGCCGTCGCCCTTGCGCAAGCGGGGGGCGGCGGCTTTCGACATTAGTTGTCACTGCACTTTAGCAGCCTGTCGGACTTGGGATCGTCGGCTGCAAAAATACCTGGCCGGCCCATATTTCGCCGTTTTCTCGGCCCATAGCCCGCTATGGGCACTGCGAAACCGGCAAAATCTGGCCGGGCAACGCGGAGGCCTCGCCCAGCTATTTTTTCGCCTCGACGCCCCAAGCCCGACAGGCTGCCGCGTTTTCGGGTAAAATCGATGGTTTGGCGCGATATTTATCGCGTGCGGCCTGCT
>CAMLHI010000024.1 GCA_946479705.1 uncultured Oxalobacteraceae bacterium | reverse complement strand
TGATGGACAACGGCGCCAAGCTGCGCAAGTTCGGCGAGAAGATCAAGGCCTTCGTGGAAGACAACGGCCTGGATGAATCGCTGTCCGAATTCGTCACCCCGCTGGGCGAACTGGGCGAGAAGGTCACCAAGCTGACCATGGAAATCGGCATGAAGGGCTTCCAGAACCCGGACGAGGTGGGCGCGGCCGCCGTGCCTTACCTGCGCGTGGTGGGGCACCTGGTGTTCTCCTACTTCTTCGCCCAGATGGCCAAGGTGGCCCTGGCCAAGCAGGATAGCGGCGACAACTTCTACAAGGCCAAGCTGGCCACCGCGCGCTTCTATTTCGGCCGCCTGTATCCCGAGACCGCCATGCTGATCCGCCAGGCCCGCTCCGGCTCCGCCAACCTGATGGCGCTCGACGCCGACCTGTTTTAAGACACAAGGAATAAACGTCATGACCAATTTCATCGTCAAGAAAGTCGCCGTGCTGGGCGCCGGCGTGATGGGCGCGCAGATCGCCGCCCACTGCGTCAATGCGCGCGTGCCGGTGGTGCTGTTCGATCTGCCGGCCAGGGAGGGCGCCAAGAACGGCATCGTCCTGCGCGCCATCGAGAACCTGAAAAAGCTCAGCCCCGCGCCGCTCGGCAATAAGGACGACGCCGCGCTGATCGAAGTCGCCAACTATGAAGACAACCTCGACGTGCTGGCCGGCTGCGACCTGATCATCGAAGCCATCGCCGAGCGCATGGACTGGAAACACGACCTGTACAAGAAGGTCGCCCCGCACATCGCGCCCAACGCGATCTTCGCCTCCAACACCTCGGGCCTGTCGATCACGACCCTGGCCGAAGGCTTCGACGAAGGCTTGAAGGCGCGCTTTTGCGGCGTGCACTTCTTCAACCCGCCACGTTATATGCACCTGGTCGAGCTGATCCCGACCGCCGCCACCAATCCGGCCATCGTCGACCAGCTCGAAGGCTTCCTCACCACCACCCTCGGCAAGGGCGTGGTGCGCGCCAAGGACACCCCGAACTTCATCGCCAACCGCGTCGGCATCTTCGGCATGCTCGCGACCATGCACGAAGCCGAGAAATTCGGCCTGTCGGTGGACGTGGTGGACGACCTGACCGGCGCCAAGCTGGGGCGCGCCAAGTCGGGCACCTTCCGCACCGCCGACGTGGTCGGGCTGGACACCATGGGCCACGTCATCAAGACCATGCAGGACACCCTGCCGAACGATCCCTTCTTCCCGCTCTACAAGACGCCCGACATCCTGGCCAAGCTGGTGGCCGGCGGCGCGCTGGGCCAGAAGGCCGGCGCCGGCTTCTATAAAAAGGTCGGCAAGGAGATCATGCGCCTGGACTTCGCCAGCGGCGAGTACGTGGCCGGCGGCGGCAAGGCGGCCGACATCGTCGCCCGCATCCTGAAAGAGAAAGACCCGGTCAAGAAATTCAAGGCCATGCGCGAGTCGACCAACCCGCAGGCCCAGTTCCTGTGGGCGATCTTCCGCGACGCCTTCCACTACATCGCCGTGCACCTCGCCGATATCGCCGACAACGCGCGCGACGTCGACTTCGCCATGCGCTGGGGCTTCGGCTGGAGCGTCGGCCCCTTCGAGACCTGGCAGGCTGCGGGCTGGACCCAGATCGCCAACTGGGTCAAGGAAGACATCGATGCCGGCAAGGCCCTGTGCAGCGCGCCGCTGCCGGCCTGGGTGTTCGAGGCGCCGGTGGCGGAGCAGGGCGTGCACACGCCGGAAGGCTCGTACTCGGCCATCGGCAACAGTTACGTGCCGCGTTCGACCCTGTCCGTGTACGAACGCCAGCCCTTCCGCGCGCCGGTGTTCGGCAGCGGCGCACCGGATGCGAAAGTGGCCGGCACCACCGTGCACGAAGACGAATCGGTACGCATCTGGCACCAGGACGACGAGGTGCTGATCATCTCCTTCAAGACCAAGATGCACGTGATCGGCGACGGCGTCATCAAGGGCCTGCAGAAGGCCATGGACGAAGCGTCGAAGCACTTCAAGGGCCTGGTGATCTGGCATCCGGACGCCACCGAAGGCGGGCCGTTCTCGGCCGGTGCCGACCTGCAGGCCGCGCTGCCGCTGTTCATGCAGGGCGGGGCCAAGGCCATCGACCCGGTCATCAAGGAACTGCAGGACACCTTCATGGCCATGAAGTACTCGAACATTCCGGTGGTGGCCGCGGTAGCCGGGCTGGCATTGGGCGGCGGCTGCGAGCTGGCGCTGCATGCCTCCAAGCGCGTGGCGGCGATCGAATCCTACATCGGCCTGGTCGAAGTGGGCGTGGGCCTGGTGCCTGCCGGCGGCGGCCTGAAGGAAGCGGCTGTGCGCGCCGCCAGCGAAGCCAAGGGCACCGACATCCTGGCCTTCCTCAAGACCGGCTTCACCAACGCGGCCATGGCCAATGTGTCGAAGTCGGCGCTGGAAGCCAAGGCCATGGGCTACCTGAAGGACGACGACGTGATCGTCTTTAACGCCTACGAGCTGCTGCACGTGGCCAAGGTCGAAGCGCGCGCCATGTTCGACGCCGGCTACCGTCCGCCGCTGCGTAAGCCCGTGATAGCGACCGGCCGCTACGGCCTGGCCACCATCAAGGCCCAGCTGGTGAACATGCGCGACGGCGGCTTCATCTCGGCGCACGACTTCAAGCTCGGCGAAATGATCGCCGACATCGTCTCCGGCGGCGACATCGACCAGGGCAGCGTGGTAAACGAGCAGTGGTTCCTCGACAAGGAGCGCAGCGCCTTCCTCGAACTGCTGAACCACCCGAAAACGCAGGAGCGGATCATGGGCATGATGCAGACCGGTAAGCCCGTGCGCAACTAACACTGAGAGACAGACATGAGCAAACAACTTCAAGACGCTTACATCGTCGCCGCCCAGCGCACCCCGATCGGCAAGGCGCCGCGCGGCATGTTCCGCAGCACCCGTCCGGACGACCTGCTGGTGCGCGCCATCCAGGCCGCCATGGCCTCCGTGCCCGGCCTCGATCCGGCCCTGATCAACGACGCCGTGATCGGCTGCTCCTTCCCGGAAGCCGAGCAGGGTTTCAACATCGCCCGCATGTCGGTGCTGCTGGCCGGCCTGCCCAAGACCGTGGGCGGCGTCACCGTCAACCGCTACTGCGCCTCGGGCATCACGGCCATTGCCATGGCGGCCGACCGCATCCGCGTCGGTGAAGCCGACGTGATGATCGCCGGCGGCGTCGAATCGATGTCGATGGTGCCGATGATGGGCCACCATCCCTCGATGAACCTGAACATGTTCACCGACGAGAATGTCGGCATGGCCTACGGCATGGGCCTGACGGCCGAGAACGTGGCCAATCAATGGAAGGTGACGCGCGAACAGCAGGACGCCTTCTCGGTCGAATCGCACCGGCGCGCCATCGCCGCCCAGCAGGCCGGCTGGTTCAAGGACGAGACCTGCCCGGTCGAGATCATCACGCGCACGCCCAACCTGGCCACCGGCCAGGTCGACGTCAAGACCCGCACGGTCGACACCGACGAAGGCGCGCGCGCCGATTCCACGCTGGAGTCGCTCGGCAAGCTCAAGCCGGTGTTCGCCGCCAAGGGCAGCGTCACCGCCGCCAACAGCTCGCAGATGTCGGACGGCGCGGGCGCACTGCTGATCGTCAGCGAAAAAATCCTGCGCGAGCACAAGCTGACCCCGCTGGCGAAGTTTTCCTCGTTCGCGGTCAAGGGCGTGCCGCCCGAGATCATGGGCATCGGTCCCAAGGTAGCCATTCCCGCGGCCTGCGCCGCGGCCGGCATCACCCAGGACCAGCTCGACTGGATTGAATTGAATGAAGCGTTTGCCGCGCAAGCTTTGGCGGTGATGGGTGACCTGGGCCTCGATCCGGCCAAGGTGAACCCGATGGGCGGCGCTATCGCGCTGGGCCATCCGCTGGGCGCGACCGGCGCTATCCGCGCCGCGACCGTGGTTCATGCACTGCGTCGTAACAATCTCAAGTACGGCATGGTGACGATGTGTGTCGGCACCGGTATGGGTGCCGCGGGCATCTTCGAACGCGTCTGATCGGCCGTTCGATATCGACACCATGGGCGCTGCGGGAAAACCTCGGCGCCCTTTTTTTATCTGTCAGGAGCAGCAATGGATATATTGACGAGCAAGGATGGCGGCATCCTCACCATCGAATTCAACCGCCCGGAACGCAAGAACGCCATCACCGGTGCGATGTACCAGAGCATGGCCGACGCGCTGCGCGAAGCCGACAGCGACAGCGCCGTGCGCGCCGTGCTCATCGCCGGCAAGCCCGAGATCTTCACCGCCGGGAACGACCTGGACGATTTCCTGAAAAATTTCAAGCCGGTCGACGGCCAGCTCGACGAGATGCGCCCGGTATTCCAGTTCATGCGCGCGCTGTCGGGACTGGGCAAACCGGTGGTGGCGGCCGTGGCCGGCGCGGCGGTCGGCATCGGCACCACCCTGCTGCTGCACTGCGACCTGGTGTATGCGGCCGACAACGCCAAGTTCTCGATGCCGTTCGCGCAGCTGGGCCTATGCCCCGAGTTTGGATCGAGCCTGCTGTTCCCGCAGCTGGCCGGTTATCCGCGCGCGGCCGAAAAGCTGCTGCTGGGCGAAGCCTTCGGGGCGCAGGAAGCCTTGCAGATGGGACTGGTGTCGCGTGTGCTGGCCCCAGAGGACCTGCAGGCTTTCGCACGCGGCCAGGCGGCCAGGCTGGTGGCGCTGCCGGCGGCCTCGATCCGCGCCACCAAGGCGCTGATGAAGCGCGCGCGCACCGATGCGGTCAACGACACTATCGCGGTCGAGAACCAGCAGTTCGGTGCGATGCTGCAGGGGGCGGAAGCCAAGGAGGCCTTCACGGCCTTCTTCGAGAAGCGCAAGCCGGATTTTTCGCAGTTTAACTGAGTGCCGTCCCGGACGCATTGGATATCACTACGGCATCGGCTATGGGTTTACGCGGAACGCGAAAATAAATAATGGAATTACAGAAGCCGTGTTGACATATAGGACCTTATTTTCTTCGGCACCGGTTTTGACTTTAGCATCACAATCGTGACGCCTTGCTCAGGCGTGTACATGGACGCTCATTTTCGGTAGGCCGACGATGGCCGCGAGGCACCAGAAAATTACTTGGTGGTGCGGGGCGATTTCCCCGGCGGGGGAGCATTCTCGATGCTGTTTTTTAGCGGCTCTGCCTGGCGCACCTGATTGACCGGCGGTGCCGTTGCGTCAGGGACAACGGCAGCATCGGGGCGGGGGGCGGTATTGTTATCAGGTGCCTGATTGGGCGACGCTAGTCCCACGGCGCTGTTGGCTTTTTCAGCCCCCTGCGCTTGATTCGGGCGCGTCGGTCGCACCTCCGCACTCGACTCGGCTGACAGGTCCGCAACGCCCGGCCGGCTCGGCGGGTCAATGGTTGGCGCAGTCCCGGTCCGTTTAGCGCGCGCCGGGGATGCGCGCGCCAACGCCGCGCTGCTGGCGGCCATCGAGGCCGACGCGGCAGCATGCGTGGCAGAGGCGGCCGCCGACGCTGCCGATGCGGCGGCGGCAAGCGGGGCGGAAGACGCGGTGGCAGAACTCACGTCAGGGCCAGTGTAGCCCTGTTCCAACGGGGGCAATACGGTAATATCGTTCACCGAGACCATCAAGTCCGCCCGCGCGGCAATCAGCCTTTGCATCGCATCGGAAAACAAAATACTGGTCACTGCCTCCTTGCCTCGATAGTTTGTCGTAACAAGGACCGGCTGGCCATTGTCACGGCTGTACAGGAAGACCTGGCCATCTGCATGGCCAGCCGCAACCACCCGCATACGCGGTGCAATTGCTAGCGCGGTGCAGGGCGCCTCCGGCGCCGTTGTCCATTCGCCAAGCAGTTCGAGGCCGCTGGCTGGATTGGAGTAATCCCATAAACGGACCGTTCCAGTATCTGAACAGTCCGCAAAGATGGGCAGTGTGCCACTCGGCTCGACCGCGATCAGTGCTAACTTCTGCGTCTCTGCGAGACGGGGCGTGGAGCCGGCCAGGCTGGCGACTTTGCCGGACAACGCATAAACCAGGGTTTCCCGATCGGTGCGCACCAAGGCATACTCGGCGTTATAGCCCGATGCGAACTGCCCCGCCTCTTTCACGTGCTCATCGCGGATCAGGAACTTTGGCTGGGCCAGCGTGTCCTGTTCGCCTGACGCGGTCAGGAAGCTGAATTTCACCATCGAGTCGGACAGCAGGCTCGCCAAAAACGGCAAGGCTGTTTTGCCGGCTGCAGGTGGCACCCATGCCAGCCAACGGGCTTCGGCCTCCGGTTCGGCCAGCACCGAGGTCCGGCCGCGCGCTGGCGCATCGGCTGGAATGACCGCAAGCGCATCGCCGGCCAGCGCAAACACCAGTGGCCCGCCGTGCACGACGGTGATCTTTTCAGGCGCAATGGAATTCGACAAAGCCAATTCACCGCGTTGCCATACTGGACGAGTGGTACCAAGGCGCCGGCGCGCTACTTCAAGCACGTTTCCGTCACGCAGCACGCTCAGGACGATCGTGGCTTCGCTTTCGATGTAGCCCAGCCCTACATGCTGGATAGGTGGCGACGGCGGCGTGTGAGCGGATGTACCGGCGACAGCAAGTGCCATCACAGCGCTGCAGGCCGCAGCGCACAGGGCCGCCCACAGTACTGCAGGTGCCTGGCTCAAGTCGGACAGCTTGGCCAGCATGCGAGCAGGAAGCCGCATGCTGAGCGGCGAGGCACTTCGGCCAAGCAGGAAACGCACAAAGATCTGTTCCGGTCCCTTCACGCTCAACTGAGCACGCAGGCCCACGGCAAAGCGCAGCCAACGCACTGCGCGCGGCAGCAGGTGCCTGTCCCGGCGCGCGACCGGCTCGGTGATCTTGACCTGGATCCGGCTCCCCTGGCCGTCGGCGCCGAACAGCGTCCAGTAAAAGGCGCGGATCGCGGCATCCTCGTGTTTGGGCAGGCGCTCGGCCAGCGCGGCACGCAACCAGTCGGGCATGACGCCCTTGCGAAACCAGACCATCTGGCTCAGCCGCGCCAGCAGACGTCCGCGTTCTTGTTCGGCTGGGATCAGGTAAGCACCGACGGCATTAGTCAACACCCACTGGATGTCGGGATACACGGCGCAGGCCTGCACCCATTTGAAGCCCCTGGTGCCCATGTGGCCGCGGATTGTGGCACACAGGTCGGCAATTTCTTGTTGCGCGGGAGCGGTGCGGCGCAGGTAGTATTCGGACCCGAGGATGGCCGGCATGCCATCCGTGCCGGCGTCATCCATGTCCACCTGCCCGGCCGGATCGGCAAGTTTCCATAGCGAGTTCGGATCGATGGCGCTGATACGCGCGCCGGCATGGCTGAGCAAGGCCGTCGATCGGTCGCTGGCGGGGGACGCACCGATGCTGAAGACGGTACAGCGCGGATCGCGCTCAAGCATGCGTGTGCTCCAGCGCGCCAGTTGCCCGGATACGGGGTCGGTCAGGGCCGCCGGCTCGCAAAACACAAAGCACTCAGCCTGTTCGTTTGCCGACAGCAGCTGGTCCATGGTCGGGTAACGTGCGGGCTGGTCATTGAGTTTTTTCTGGACATCGGTCAGCACAGGCGTATACGGTTCGACCACGTTCGCGTTCGTATCGAATCGAAACGACTGCACATCCACCCCGCTGCGAAACAGTTCGGCCACCAGTGCCTCGCCCAGGAAGGCCTGGTGGTCCTCTCGGCTTTGGCGCCGTACAAAAATCAAGAAGCGGCGCTCGTGCGCGCCACCGTAGACCGGTGCGAACAGGCCGGCATTGCGCGCGGTCTTGACAGCGGTGGCATGCAGATCCAGTTTTGTGCCAAAACCGCGCAATGGCTGGCGCAGTGCCAATGCAAACGCACGCATGGCCTCCAACATGCCATCGGTCGGCATGGCGCTGGTGCCGGTCAGGATAGACTGGCGTGCGCTCAGTGGGCCGGCAGCGCGTTCGAGCGTCGCGGTGCGCCGCAGCCACACCAGGCCCAGCATGAAGATTATCGCGAACAAGCCAAGTATGGCGAGCATGCCAGGCCAGCGGGCGGGCGGCGGGTCTGGCTGGCCGCTGGCCGGTCCTGCCAAGGTATATCCGCTAAAAAACTCGATCCGCCCGAATTGCTGCGGTGGCCCTGATGATATGCCGATTTTCCTGGTTAACTCGATGGATTCGCGCGGCGTGATCGAAAACAGCGCGCGCCAGCCGGATTGGTCTTTGAATAAGTCGGCGCGTGCCCATGGCGGCGAACCGGCGTTCACGACCACCGGAAACACACGTGCTGGCAATGCGCAGTGAAACGAGCCGTCAGGACCCGTGTCCCCGGAACAAGTGCCTGCCTCGACCTTGACGCCCTCGAGAGGACTCTTGGCGCCGCCCGGGCCGAGTGCGGTCAGCGTCACTGTGAACGCGCGCGGCCTGGCGTACTGTACTAACGCAAACGCGGCAAGCAGCGCCACCAGGCAGACGGCGTAGGCAACTGGGCGGATCCAGCGCGGCGGCAAGGGATCTTTGACTGCGGGCCCAGCATTCTGGTCGTGCGCCTCTTCGATGGGGCTAACTGGGCTGGCCCAAGCCTGTGCCAACGCCGCATAGCGCGACTGATCGCGGACGTTCTTGCAAAAAATCCCCCCAAGCAGCGCCGCCGATGCGCTGGCCTCATCCGCATCGAAGCGCAGACCCATGCTGCGCACCAGGGCGGCGGCACTGATGACCTGGTCCGGTGCGATGCGAAATCCCGCGCGCGCCAGAAATGCGCACAGTGACAGCAAGCGCTCTTGCGGGTCGACCTGCATGGTGTCAGTGGCCCGCCTTGAGCAATTCGCTGAGGCTGGCACGCGCCGATGGCGTTTTGGCCAGCGCGGAAATGGCGCGCAAGGCGTCGTCTTTCACGTCGGCGATCTGCTTGTTCAGGCTGGCGCCCGACATGGTCAGTAGGTGGAACCAACCCACCAGCTCGGCCACCGACGGGGCCCGCGACGCCGCCTTCCTGGCCTCGCTGTACATGGCCACTGCGCCGGCAAGTAGCGGTTCCGGCGCGTTCGGGTTACCGCCAAAACGCTGTGCGAGGATTTGAATCAGGCGCGCCTGGGTGGGGGGCTCAATGCAGTAAAACACACAGCGGCGCAGAAAGGCATCGGGCAATGGCCGCTCCTGGTTGCTGGTGATGATGATGATCGGACGGAAAGCCTTGTCGGCGGCCACGGTCGTGCCGAGTTCGGGAATACGGAAGGACATCGCTGACAATTCATTGAGCAAGTCATTGGGAAAGTCACGCGACGCTTTGTCAATTTCGTCGATCAGCACAACCGAGCGCCGAGGTCCGTCGCGTAGCTCCTTGTCCTGCTCGCGGCAAACAAGAATGACCTTCTCCTCCGGCAAGGAACGCAGGATCGCGCGGCCGAGCGCATTGAAGCGTATGAAATCGCGTTCGTCGGCGTCTTTGCCTGCATGGAAGCGACGCACCGCGTCGTTGCTGTAAAAGAGATCGGTGGCTACGCTGGTGGATTTGGTATGGAATTCAAAAGGCGCGTCCAGGCCCAAATGCCAGGCAAGGAAGTGGGCGAACTGGGTTTTCCCAGTTCCTGGTTCGCCGGTTAACAGCAAAGGCTGGCCAAGTTGCAAAGCCGTGTTGGCAGCGTCTTCAAGTCCCTCGTCCATGATGTAATCCTTTGGCTGGCCGCGGTCCGTCACAAATGGCAGGGGCAGGGAAAGGGGCGCGTCATGCGGCAGCGCTCTGTCGCGGTTGACAAGCTTGTTATCGTTCATGGACAGGCTCCAGGGCGTTATTGATTCAATCGATTGATCAGGCTACGAAGTTTTCCTATAACCAGCCCCATCGGCTGGGGATCCATGTCCATCACGGCGGCCAGGTGCGCGGGCTGGATCCGCTGTGCGTTCTGATACCGGTCCCGTATCGATGAGCGCCAGGCGTCAAGATCTGCGAGCGTGGCAGAGGACAGCGCTTCCTTGATGCTGTTAATGCCCAGCGTGGCATCCGCGGGAGACGCGCTGAACGTATTGACGTAGGTTTGCAATGCACTGTCGGGGTGGTCTCTGAACTTATCCTTAAGGGACGCGAATATTCCAGAAGCTTGACGAGGGTACGTAATATGAATCACCACGATGACGCAAGCGCCTTTGGTGATATCAGGAAACGTGCGCCAGTAGTCCCAAATCGGCGCCAAGCACTGGTTGACGTCGCCGCGCAGAGCCTGAGAAGAAAAGCAAAAATGCAGCAAGGTGGCATAGTTGAACGACTGAATCTTGTTCGCCATGTCATACATGGTCGCGCCGGGGGGCATGCACAGGTCTTTGGCGAGCTTGTATTCAATGCCTTCCTTGATACGCTCGGCAGTCATCGCCGGTTCCCGTTCGATGCCAAGTTCGGCAGCCTTGAGGCTGGCGCATGCGTTCCATTTGGAAGGCGCTTCAGCAATGCGCAGGCGTAAGCTGTCGATAAAGGCCTCTGGATCCTGGTCAACGCCACCGTGCGATATGACGATCAGCGGCCGTGTGGGCTTGGCCTTGAAGTGTGCTTCAGCAATAGCTCTGAACGCGACTATCTGCTTGCCCCTGTCACACAAATAAACTGCGGTCTCCGCGATCTCAACGGCTTGCGCATTCCCCAATGAGGCGGAGGCATTTGCAGGACGCGCTGTGCCAAGAAATTCGACGCCGTCCCACGACTCCAGACTCCAGACAATATTCTGATAAACGTTCGGCAAGGCCCTGACCTGCTCGCGGGTTTGCGCGAGCACCTCGTCGATGGCCGCGAACTGATCGATCGACTGCGGCTTGAAATTGGCCAGTTGCGCGAGTAGCCTGGATGTGAACAGCCCAGAGCGAATCGCCTGCATATTGCGTGCAGCCTGGCCTGGTGCTGCCGCGTAGGCGAACAGGCGCATGGGCATGCTGCGAATGCCGCCCCTGGGCAAGCCCAACAGGGCGATGTCGTCATCGATTTTCAGCTGGGTCGCATCAAGCGCGCAGGCATCCACGACAAAGGCGAAGCGAAAATTGGGCAATTGATTGGCCAGCCAGTCCGATAACTGGTTCAAGCCCAACGCCTCGCAACTGGCAGCGCTCGCGTCTGAACAAAACACGACTCGTTCTCGTTCATGACCTGGGCGGTGCAAGGCACCGTGACCGGCCCAGTACACGAACAGCAAACCTTTGGCCTCGCTGCCACTGGTGGCGTTGATCTTGCGGATCAGGCGCGTGATAAATACTTCTTTTACCTTGCTGGAACCGGGCTCGCCATGGTCCACGATGCCTTGTAGCTTTGCCTTTTCAAGGTCGAAATCGGACTGGTTTGCACTTTTCGGCACGGCCATAAAATGCAGTTGGGCCGGCGGCATGCCGAGCGCGAGTAGCCATCGCGCAACCTCGATTGCGTCGAACGCGGGACCGCTCAAATCCCAGCCAGCGCGTGCATATTTTTCGCAGCCGACCACCACGGCGTGCACATGGGACATTCCGGCTTGGGTACTCATGCTTGCAAGCTTGCGGACATTTCATCCCACAGTGTGTCTGCGGTCCAGTATGCGCTATGCGACTGCGGAAACGGCTGCTCGCTGGTCACTTCCCTATCGGTGACACGGGGCCCGAAAATTGGCCCGGCTAGGTAGCTCAGCATATCGGCCTTGTCATAGAAATTGGTCCAGGCCGGGAATCCATGCGGCAAACGACCTTGTTCCGTGAATGGCATGCCAACCAGAGCGTCGATCTCGTAAAACATGCCGGCCTGCGAACCCACGGTGTGCAGGTGCGCGACTTTCTCGCGCAAGTCGGCTTCAAGTAGCAAGGCATCGACGACCGCAACGCCGCCTAGGCTATGCGCAATTACAACCACGGGCGCGGTGGTCGCGCGCAGGTGCTCGGCGATGCGGCGGCGAATTGGCTCGCCACGGCCTTGGTAGCAAATCAGATCGCCGATTACAGGGTTGGCCAGATCGGACAAATGGCTTCGGTTGCGCTGCATGTAGCGGGTGGACAGTTTTTGCGCCAGGCCCTTCAGTGGCCGGGTTACCCAATCCAACACCCCCATGGCGGCACCACCGAGTTCCTGTTGAATCGCCCCCACTAGCTCGTCGCGTACCTTGCCCTGAATCGGCGCCAGCCCTGCGGCCTCGGCACTCAGCGTCATCAATGCCACGAGCGCGCGGGCGGCGCTGAGCGGCAATGCCGTTCCCGGCTCGCGCAGGTCGGACAGCGCCGGGTGAAATTCGGGCGCGCCGGCCAGAGCCGCAATTGCCTCGTTCAGAAAATGAGTCATGGACGCCTTTGCTAGGGCATCGCCGACACTGCTCTTCGTGGAAAGCGCGCGGAGCGACGCGGTCCACTCTTCGGCGATGTCGAAGAAATCAGGCGACACGCCTCCTTGGCCCGAGCCGCTGTGGCCACTGGCTAACATCCTGATTTCGAAGAAGGGGTCGTCATACAAGGTCAGCCACAGCATGCGCGCCTGCATCTGCTCCGAGGCGGCGTTAACGCCGTCGGCCGAACTATAGTTGGGAATGGAGCCGCCGCCGCAATGCAGACGCGCGCCCAGATCGTCGCCCCAGGCGCATGCGCTGACGGTAGAATTCGGCGAAATCTGGCGCACTTTTTCGCTGATCTGCTCCAAAGTGCGCTGCCAATCCGGCGCACGGACGTTGATACCATGAATAAACAGTACAGTCGCCATGCATGCTCCGATCGTTGACTTCGTTACGAACTCAAGGGCAATCCGAACCGGCCTGATGTCCACCAGTTACAAGCAATCTTATATTTTTCTTCATTATTAAAAAAGAAAAATGTTGTCACGCGAAACTTGTTGTATTTTTCATACATTGCGCGCGTTCTGCTGCCGTCCAGTCGCCTGGTCGATGACGAGCATTTTTTTGCAGGCATAGCGCGGAAGAGGCGCAAGGGGCTGCGCTTGATCGACTTGGGGGCACCACGCGTCACCGGAACTGGAACGTCGCCAGTTCGATGCGATGCTGCAGGGGCGGAAGCCAAGGAGGCATTCACGGCCTTCTTCGAGAAGCGCAAGCCGGCTTTTTCACGCTTCGTCTGAGGACGGCTTGCCATCTGTCGTCTTGACAATGGCGTCTTAGCATCAGTGCGGTGGCCGCAGCTTGGTCCCGTCGCGCGCCACAGCGATGGCCCACGCAGCGCCCCCAGGACACCGCCTCCGGTCGAAGACCAATCCGCAACAGAACCTGCCAAAAACTCACAAAAACTCACCAAAGCTCACGCGTTGTCCTTGCACATGGGTAACAGTCGTTTTACACTGGAATCACGGTGCGGCAGGTGTCGCCAGCGATCTGCGGCCCATATTCAAGGTTCCCGGCTTCGGGGCGCGACGTCGATTTTTTTCTGCCCAATCTCCGTTGTTGTCGTGTGGTCCCGCCATGCTGCACATTCGCTATTGGCAAGCTAGTTAGAGCTGGAGTATTTCATGATCACTTTTCTGAATAACCTGAAGATCGGTGCGCGCCTCGCGTTGGGCTTCGCTGCCGTCATCGCGCTGCTGATCGCCCTGGCCATCCTGGGTGTCACCCGCCTCGTCGCGGTACACGAGAACACCGAACTGATCCTGCACGACCGCTTCGGCAAGGTCGCGCTGGCGAACTCCATCGAGAACGAAGTCAACAAGCGCGCGCGCGCGGTGCGCACCGCCCTGCTCACCACCGACCCGGCCATCGTGGCGCGCGAGCTGGACAAGGTGAACGCCGCGGTGCCCGTCATCGACAAGGCGCTGGAGCAGCTGCAGAAAATCATCCGTACCGAGCGCGGCAAGGCCGCCCTGCGCACCCTGATGGACAAACGCGCCGTGTTCAATGGCCATGTCAACAAGCTGGTCGCCATGACCAAGGCCAATCAGGTCGAGGAGGCGCGCGCTTATCTCGTCACGGAACTCATTCCCCCGCAGAACGACTATCTGGCCGCGATCACGGCCTTCGCCGACACCCAGGTGCAAGGCATGGAGCAGTTCGGCAAGGAGGCGGGCGATCTGGCCCAGGGCGCCATCCGCATGATGATGGTGCTGACCGTGGCGACCGCGCTGGTGGCCGCGGCGGTCGGCTACTTCATGACGCGCTCCATCGTGCGCCCCCTGCAGCGGGCGGTGCAAATCGCCCAGACCGTGGCCGCCGGCGACTTGGGCAGCCGCTTCGAGATCGACAGCAAGGACGAGACCGGCCAGCTGCTGTCGGCCCTGCAGAACATGAACGACAGCCTGCGCGACATCGTCGGCCAGGTGCGCACCGGGACCGACACCATCGCCACCGCATCGAGCCAGATCGCGGCCGGCAATCTCGACCTGTCCTCGCGCACCGAACAGCAGGCCAGCGCACTGGAAGAGACCGCGTCCTCGATGGAGGAACTGACCGCCACCGTGCGCCAGAACGGCGAGAATGCGCGCCAGGCCAACCAGCTCGCCGCCAGCGCGTCGGACGT
Organism: uncultured Oxalobacteraceae bacterium; assembly: GCA_946479705.1. The sequence goes on along the minus strand of CAMLHI010000024.1, from coordinate 1,097 downwards.
GGCGCTCAAGGGCGGCACCGTGGTGGCGCAGGTGGTCGATACGATGGGATCGATCAATGCCTCGGCCAGGAAAATCGTCGACATCATCGCCGTCATCGACGGCATCGCCTTCCAGACCAATATCCTGGCGCTGAACGCGGCCGTCGAAGCGGCGCGCGCCGGCGAACAGGGCCGCGGCTTCGCCGTGGTGGCCACCGAAGTGCGCAGCCTGGCGCAGCGCTCGGCCACAGCGGCCAAGGAGATCAAGCATCTGATCGGCGATTCGGTGTCCCAGGTCGAGGCGGGCAGCGCACTGGTGAGCCGGGCCGGCGCCACCATGGACGAGATCGTGGCGAGCGTGAAGCGCGTGACCGACATCATGAGCGAGATCGCCACTGCCACCCAGGAGCAGGACACCGGCATCGCGCAGATCAATCAGGCCATCACGGAGATGGACGATGTGACGCAGCAGAATGCGGCCCTGGTGGAGGAGGCCTCTGCCGCAGCCACCTCGCTGCAGGACCAGGCTGACCAGCTGTCGCAGCTGGTCAGCGTCTTCCAGCTGGATACCTCCAGCCAGCCGGCCGCCGTCATGGCGCGCCCGCCGGTCGCCCAGGCCAAGCCGCAGGCCCGCCTGGCCCTGGCTTGAGCCGGCACGCCACGCCCGGCCTGCCGCAAGGGCAGGCGCGGGTGGCGCCTTCAGTCGCCTGACTCGACCGGCAGCGCGGCGCTGGCCCGCCCGCGCGCTCCCTCACTCGGTCGCTGGCGCTGGCTGGGCGGTTTTGTCCGGCACCCAGGTCAACGTGTTGCCTAGACTCGAGCGCCATCCATTGCTCGATGCGTTCGCTGCTGGCGATGACGCCAGTCCAGCGATCTGCTTGAGTTCGCGGGCGTAGGCGCGCTTGACGGCGCGTTCGTCGGCGGCCTGGTCGAGCCCAAGCCGGTTCAGGAAGAATGATGCCTGCATGGATGGGCTTACTGGAGCGGGTCGGTCGGGTGGATGAATTTCTCGCTGTCGACCTCGTCGAGCAGCTGTTCGAAGGCGCGCGCTTCGATGGCGATGCGGCGCACGTCCTGCTGCTCGGGCACCTGTTCGAAGCGCATGATGTGCTCGCCCA
>CAMLHI010000023.1 GCA_946479705.1 uncultured Oxalobacteraceae bacterium | reverse complement strand
AAGGCAGCTTCTTCGCCATCAAGGAAATCTGGTCGCCGGTGTACCTGCCGATGGCCGAATTGCCCTTCCTGCCGGCTTCCTTCGACGGCCAGCTGGTCCTGGAAAACCGCTATGACTTCACTAACCTCAAGCAGGTCAAGCTGCAGTGGAAGCTGGTGCGCTTCGGTACCGAGCCGGGCTTCAAGGTGGTCGCCCAGGGACGGGCCAGGTCGCCCGACGCCGCGCCCGGGATGCGCGGCAGCACCCGGCTGGCGCTGCCGGAACACTGGCAGGAGCAGGATGCACTGCTGCTGACCGCGCTCGACCCTCACGGCAAGGAAATCTATACCTGGTCGTGGATGATCGCCGGCGCGCAGGCCGTGGCCAAGCGCATGCGCGCGGCTGACGCGGGTGCGGCCGCGCTGGCCGAAACGGCGACGGCATTCGACTTGAGCGCCGGACCGGTGCAGGTGTCGATCGACCGGGCCACCGGCTTCTTGAGTAGCCTGAGCAAAGGTGGGACGGTGGTGCCATTGACCAACGGCCCGCGTCCGCTGTCCGGGGACGCGGTGCTCAAGTCGATCAAGGCCACGGTCGACGGCGGCGATGCGGTGGTGCGCGCCGAGTACAGCAGCGGCCTGGCCAGTGTCGAGTGGCGCCTGCGCGGAAACGGCAGCTTGAGCATGAGCTATGCCTACGGCTTCGCCAGCGGCAAGCAGGCCGATGCGCTGGGCGTGAGTTTCGATTATCCGGAACAACAGGTTACCGCCATGCGCTGGCTGGGCAAGGGCCCCTACCGCGTGTGGAAGAACCGCCGCAAGGGGGTGGAATTCAATGTCTGGCAGAAGGACTACAACGACAGCGTCACCGGGCAGTCGTGGCACTACCCTGAATTCAAGGGTTTCCACGACCAGGTGTACTGGGCGACATTGTCGACCCGCAATCTGCCGCTCACCTTGATCAACCACAGCGACGATATCGCGCTGCGGGTGTTCACGCCGACCCAGGCCAGCGGCAAGGACGCCGAGCCGATGTCGACCAGGCTGCAGTTTCCACCGGGTGACATCTCGTTCATGAATGCGATCCTGCCGATCGGCACCAAGTTCCGGCCTGCCAGCGACCATGGGCCGCAAGGGCAGGCGAGCCGCGCGCCCAATCTCGGGCAGTGGTACCAGAACACCGTGGATATCGTGGTCGGGGATAAATAGGCAAGCACATATTGCATATTCCCAATGGCCTTTTCAAGCCGGACGCAGCGACCTGTCATACTGCTTGGCATCAATCTCAATGATTATGGACTTACTTATGCCTGTAACCCGCCATCACATCCTGGCGCGCGCCGTGCGCCATACCGCCGGCAGCGCCGTTTTCGGTGCCTGGCTCGGCTGCCTGACCGTCTGCGCACCGGTTTCCGCGCAGGCGCCTGCCGTGACAGCGGCACAGCCGGAGCAGGGCGCCCAACGGATCCGACTGAATATCGATCAGGGCTGGAAGTTCGCTTTCGGGCATGCGGCCGACCCGGCCCAGGATTTCGACTACGGGACGCGGCTATTCTTTTTTGCCAAGGCAGGCTATGGCGATGGCCCGGCCGGTGTGAGCTTCAGCGATGCCGGTTGGCGCCAGGTCGACTTGCCGCACGACTGGGCGGTCGAGCTGCCCTTCGATGCGCGCGGCAGCACCGGGCACGGGTCGAAGGCGATCGGGCGCAACTTTCCAGAAAATAGCGTGGGCTGGTACCGCAAGGTGATCGACATCCCGGCGGCCGACCAGGGGCGCCGGATCGCGCTGGAATTCGACGGCGTGTACCGCAATAGCGTGGTGTGGGTGAATGGCCACTACATCGGTACCGAGCCCAGCGGTTACTCCGGCTTTCGCTACGATATTACCGACTACCTGAACTATGGCGGACCGAACGTGATCGCCGTGCGCGCCGATGCCACCAAGGAAGAGGGCTGGTTCTATGAGGGGGCCGGCATCTACCGCCATGTCTGGCTGACGAAGACCGCGCCGCTGCATGTCGCGCAATGGGGCAGCTACGTCAGGTCGACGCTGCGCGGCGGGGCGGCCGAGGTCGATGTGGATCTTACGGTGCGCAACGACGGCAAGACAGGCGAGCGCTTCGCCATCGAGCAGGAGATCGTCGCGCCCGACGGCCGCGCGGTCGCGCGCACGCTGGCGCCGCGCCTGGCCATCGGCGCGGCGGCATCGGCGGTGTATGCCCAGCGCCTGCGGGTCGAGCGTCCGCACCTGTGGTCGCTCGACGATCCCTATCTGTACACGCTGCGCACGCGGGTGCGGCGCGAGGGCAAGCTGGTCGACCAGTACGACACCCCATTCGGCATCCGTCAGGTCGGGTTCGATCCGGACAAGGGTTTTTCGCTCAATGGCAAAGCGGTCAAGCTGCAGGGCACCAACAACCACCAGGACCATGCCGGCGTCGGCCTGGCCTTGCCGGATGGCTTGCAGGAATGGCGCCTCAAGCAGCTCAAGGCCATCGGCGTGAATGCCTATCGCGCCTCGCATCACCCGCCCACGCCGGAGTTGCTGGAGGCGGCAGACCGTCTCGGCATCCTGGTCATCGACGAACACCGGATGATGGGCACCACGCCCGAGATCGTCGGGCAGCTCGAGCGCATGGTCGTGCGTGACCGTAACCATCCCAGTGTCGTCCTGTGGTCCATCGGCAACGAGGAATGGGCCCTGGAAGGGAAGGCGCTGGGCACCCACCTGGCGCGCGAGATGGGCGACATCGTCAAGCGCCTGGATCCGAGCCGGCGCAGCACGGTGGCGGCCAGCAGTTCCGGAAACGGCGTCTCGCTCGGCGCCGACGTCATCGGTTTCAACTACGGTGCCCAACACGATGTCGACGCGTTCCATCGCGCCCATCCCGCGATGCCGGCGGTCATGACCGAGGAAGGCTCGACGCTCAGCACGCGCGGCGTGTATGCGGACGCGCCCGCGCTATCGCAGCTGAACGCCTACGACCGCCAGGGACGTCCCGGCTTCAGTCTCAGCATCGAGGAGGGCTGGCGCCGCGTGCAGGAACGTCCCTGGATGGCGGGGATGTTCATCTGGACCGGATTCGACTACCGTGGCGAGACCACGCCATTCGGTTGGCCGGCGACTTCGTCGCAGTTCGGCATGCTCGATACCACCGGCGTGCCGAAGGACACGGCCTACTACCTGAAGTCATGGTGGACGGCGGCGCCGACTGTCCATATCCTGCCCCACTGGAACTGGCCGGGCAGGGAGGGGCAGGTCGTCGACGTGCGCGTCTACGCCAATGGCGACGAGGTCGAGCTGTTCCAGGATGGCCGCTCGCTCGGCCGCCAGGCGATGCCCAGGGACGGGCACTTGCGATGGAGCGTGCGCTACCTTCCCGGCTCCCTGGTGGCCCACGCTTACCGCGCTGGCAAGCTGGTCGCGACAGACACGGTCGCAAGCACAGGCGCGCCCGCAGCGCTGCGGCTGACGGCGGACACGCTGCGGCTCAGGCCGAACGGCACCGACATTGCCGTGGTGTGGGTCAACGTTCAGGACCGGCAAAAGACGATCGTGCCGACCGCGGGCGAGCTGGTCGACTTTGAGACCACGGGTCCCGTGCGCATCATCGGCGTGGGCAATGGCGACCCCGCTTCGCACGAGGCGGACCGCCCGGCGGAGCGGCACGCCTTCCTGCCGCTGAACGGTTGGCGCACGCTCGGACTGTCCAGCCGCGACGCTGGCACGGCGGTCGACGATGGAGCCGATCTGTCCGCCTGGCGCGATCCGCAACGCTGGATGCCGCCGGAGCAGGAGCCGCCGCGCACGCCATATGTGGTGCTGCGCGGCAGCTTCCCGCGCCCGCGGCTTGGGACGGGCCAGTTTGCCGTCCTGCTTATCGACCAGCTCGAGCAGGGGCAGCAGGTCTACGTGAACGGCAAGGCGGTCGTGCCATCGACGATCGATGGCGCTCTGGCCATCGCGCTGGATGGCCTTGCGTTAAAAGACGACAATAGCCTTGCCTATGTCGCCGCGTTGCCGGACGACGGCGTATCCGGGATGACCGAGCGATCGGCCGGCGGCCGCAAGTGGGGCACGGTGCGGGTCACGAACGAAGCCGGGCCATGGCAGCGCAGCGTGTTTAACGGCTGGGCGCAGGTCATCGTGCAGGCGACCGGCCAGGCTGGCCCTGCCACCCTTACCGCCCGCAGCGAGGGACTGGCGCCGGCGACGCTGGGCTGGGATATTCGCTAGGGAAGCACTGATTTATTCTGAGGGATGGAATCGGCCGTGAAAACGGCGTCCGGCAAGGACTAGGCGTCCCCGCGTCAAATTCGAAGCAATAGCGAGCTATTGCGAGAATTTGCAACGCCGCAGGGCGTCGTTTTTCACGGGCGAGTCCGCCCTCATGAATTAATCAGTGCTTCCCTAGGAGTGTGGCGGCCGACGAGCTTCTGCCGCGCACACTGCTTGCCTTTGCATACAAGGCGCGCGCGTGGCCGAAAGTCTGGCGCGCGGCGCCGCTGCGGCACAAGCAAAACATTGTTATTTAAGCATATTTATGGCATTGTGCTGCGATGACTCAACAACGACGCGATTGCACGGCCCTGGTACAGCTGATGCAAGCCGGCGGCTACTACCAGCAGATCATGGCGGCCGGCCCCGAGCTGGACCGTGTTAAAGCCTATCTGCGTTCACTCGCCGGCCACACTGCGCCCGCCGGCGCGCCTTTGCAATACCCCGACTATCCGCTCTTCCCCGGCCTGCGCCACGTGCCCTTCCACCCTGCCAGCGCGCTGCCCGGCGCCATGATGTTGGAGCGGCACGCCGCCACCATCGCGGCCGAATGGGAGGCGCTGGCCTGCGCCGATCACCTGTCCTACCTGCCGCCCAAGATGCGCAACCACTGGGGCTTGTATCTGTTCCAGCACATGGGCGTGTGCCTCGAACCGGTAGCGCCCCAGTGTCCGCGCACCCACACCCTGTTGCGCGGCTTGCCCGGTATCTGTCTCGACTATCCCTGGGGCGACGCCTTGTTTTCCGTGCACGCGGGCGATTCGCATTTGGCGGCGCACTGCAGCGTCGACAATCTGCGCGTGCGCTGCCATCTGGGCTTGCGGATTCCTCCCGGCTGCACCATCCGCGTTGGGTCCGACATCCGCGAGTGGGAAGAGGGCCGCGCCTTGTTGTTCGAAGATTCGTTCGAACACGAGGTGTGGAACCGGAGTGCCGAGCCGCGCGCCATTCTGATCGTCGACTTTTGGCATCCCGACCTGACAGCGCTGGAGATCGAGGCCCTGACCGCCGGTTTTCGCAAGTCCGAAGTGCGCCGCCACATCATGGGCAAGCGCCTGGCCATGATGGCGGCGGGGCCGGACACTTTCGCCGCTTTTCTGGGCGAGCAAATCGCGCGCGGCGATGCCGACGCCGTGATTGACAAGTACTGGTCGCGCTGATGCATATTTTTGTCATGGCACTTGGCACCCGCGGCGATGTGGAACCCTTCTGGCACTTGGCCCGCACGCTGCAATGGCGCGGGCATCGCGTGACCTTCGGCACCTCGGCCTTCCACATCCAGGATGACCCCGCCTTGTCGTGGGTACAGATTGGCGATGGCAGCAAAGCGCAATTGCTTGGCGTACTCGAGGACATGAATCGCGTGCCCGAGCGCGCCGACCGCGCCAATGCCTTTTCCGAAGCGTGGCTGGCGCCGCAAATGCGCCAGGGGCACGCGGCGACGGTGGCCACCGCCGCGCTCAACGATTACTTCATCAGTAACGTCAAACTGACCATGCATCGCGACGGCGCGGTCTATCCGGGAGTGTTCGTGTCCTACGATCCGCCCGCCACGCTGGCGCATCTGCGCGCCCCTGGAAGCCACCTGCATGCCAGCCGAACCCTGGAACTGGTAGCCATGCCGCGCCTGCTGGCCGACCCTGACAACGCCTGGCCCGACGACTTTCATTTCACCGGCTTCTGGAGCCGCCCGGCTTGGCCCGCGCCGCCGCCAGCGGACTTGGTCGAGTTCGTGGGCGAGGGCGCCGATCTGTTCGTGTTGACCATGGGCTCGATGGTGAGCTTCGAGGTCGATGCCTTGATGCGCTGTTTCGATGCCGCCCTGGAGCGGGTGGGCGCGCGCGCGGTGGTGGTGGGGGCCTGGTCCGGTCTCGGTGCCGGGCTGTCCGATACCGGCCGGATCAAGCTGGTGGACGAAGCCGACTATGATTGGCTGTTCGCCCGCGCCAGGGCGGTGCTGCACCATGGCGGCTCGGGCACGGTGGCCGCCGCGGTCCACGCGGGCGCGCCATCGATCCTGTTTCCCCAGGTCGCCAGCCAGGAGCGCTGGGGCGCCCTGTTGACCACGGCGGGCATTTGCGCCGGGGTGTTCGACACCTCGCAACTCGATCCGGAAGCCTTGGCGCTGGCCATGCGCCGCGCCCGCTACGACGAGGCCATGCGGACCCGCGCCGCCGCGCTGGCGCGCGCGATCGAGGGCGATGGCGGGGTCAAACGGGCCGCCGCTCTCATTGAACAGCATTGGAGAACTTTATGATGTCGCCGGATATCGTCAGTGCCCGCAACGACCTGCTGTTCGGCGCCGACGGCGCGCAATATATCGACCTGGCCGCCGCCAACGGCAGCGCCTTGCTAGGACAAACCCATCCGGATATCGGCGCCGCCATCAAGGATCAGATCGATCGGCTGTGGATCATCGGGAATATCCCCACCTCGGTCTTCGCCGACGCGCGCGCCGCGGTGGAGCGGCGCTTTCCCGCCAATTTCCAGTTGGCCGGCTTTTACTCGACCGGCATGGAAGCGGCTGAATACGCCCTGCGGGTGGCGCGCGTCAGCAGCGGCAAGCCCGGCGTGGCCGGCTTTCAGAACAGTATGCACGGCAAGTCCCTGGCCACGGCCACCCTGACCTGGAATAATAACGATGGCGTCGCCGTGTCCAACTGGCACCGCCTGGCTTTCCTGCCGGCGGTGAGCGAAGACCAAGCCTTGGCCGAACTGGCGCAAGCTTTGGGCACGGGTACCGTGGGCGCGGTGCTGGTGGAGCCTTTGCTCGGCTCGGCTGGCGGCTACCACGCCTCGCCGGCGTTTTATGCCCGCGTGCAGGCGCTGACGCGCGAACACGGCGCGCTCCTGGTCTGGGATGAAATCCTGACGGGTTTCCACCGCACCGGCGCCGCCTTCCGCTTCCTCGAATTGGAACTCAATCCCGACGTGGTACTGATCGGCAAAGGCGTTGGCAATGGCTTCCCGGTGTCCGGCGTGCTGGTCGATCGCGCCCATCCGCTCACGCCGCAAATGCTACCGGGTAGCACCTATTCCAACAATCCGCTGGCCTGCCGCGCGGTCAGCGCCACCTTGCAGGCGATGGCCCACATCGACATGCGCGCCGGCGCCCTCGCGGTGGGCGCGGCCGTGCGTGAACACCTGGCCTGGCTGCACGACAGCCAGGCCAGCCTGCGCGGTCTGGGCGCGCTGTGGGTGGTGGAACTGCCCGCCGGCGCCGCCGTGGCGCCGCTGGTGCGCGACTTGCTCGAGGCGGGTGTGTTTGTCAGCATCGCCGGCCGCCAATTGCGCATCATGCCGGCGCTGACTATCACGCCCGAGCACCTGCACCGAGCGTGCGCGGCGATCGCACGCCTTGTGAAAATCCACCTTGCCCGGTCCGCGCCATGAGTGCGCGATGAGTGAGCGATGACTGCGCCGCGCGTGCTGCTACTGGTGTCGAACGACTTTGGCGAGCTGACCAACGCGCTCGCGTTCGCCCGCGGCTGCGGCCCGGGGGCGCTGCTGCTGCTGCCGGAAAAGCTCAGCCAACTCAACCCCGGCGCTCTGGACGTGCGGCACCTTGCCTACCGCGACAGTGCCCATGCGGCCGCATCGATCGAGGCGCAAGCCGCCGACGCCTTGCTGTTGTTCTCCGGCTACCTGCTGGTCATCAACCAGTTGTTCGACCTGCCCGGGCTCACAACTTTGCTCGCGCGCGCGCGCATGCGCGGCGTGCGCGTGGCCACCAGCGATCCCTTTCTTGGACTGCTCAGCGCCGGCCAGAGCTCGCCGTTTCATCCCCGTCATCCAGCCAAGGCATGGATGGACCAGCACTTCTCCCGCGTCGGCGCCCTGATGGCGCCGTATGCTCACCTCTACACCGGCGCGGCCGACCTGTTCCCGGCCCCGCGCGCATTGAGTTTTTCCGATCCCGCCATGGGCGCCGCCGCATCCCCGCTTCCTTCCTCTTGCGCGGAGCAGCCGGTGTGGCTGTTCATCCTGGCCGGGGACGATATGCGCCTGCAACTGAACCGGCATGGCCCGGCCTTTGCCGCTACAGTGGCGAGGCGGCTGGCCGACGCCCACCGGGCCCATGCCGCGCCGGTGCTGCTGGCGCCGCCGGAGCTGGTGGACGCCGTGCGGGCGCAGCCGGACGCCCCGTCCTTCAGCGCCCACACCGCCTGCAGCCTGGCGGCGTTCAAGGGCATGCTCGATTCGGCGCAGTACGTGTTTTTCTGGAATATGATTTCGAACTCGATTTTGCCGCGCCTGTTCCACCGCCGCCCGGTGGTGTTCTACGATCACGGTCATTTGGTGCATACCGTGCCGGCGCTGTTCCGCCTGGTCTGCGCCACCTACTTCGCCGGCCACGCCACGCCGATGGCCGACGCCGCCATGACGCTCACGCCGGAGTGGCTGGCGCGGCAGGCCGCGTCCCAGTCCCTGATGCTCGAGGCGGCTTCGGGCCACCTGCGCGCCCTGCCGCCGCCGCAGGTGGCGCTGCAAGCGATCCTGGCCGGCTTGGAGGAAACATGAACGCGGCACCGGCCACGCCGTGGGACGCCAGCGCCGGCGCACCGCTGAACCTGGCCTTTGGCGGCATCTCCCTGCGCCAGTTCGTGGCCGGGCGCGACACCCGCCATTTGTTCGACATCCGCAACCATGACACGGTGCGCCGCTTCATGCCCGACCCCGCACCCTTGCACTACGCGGCGCACGAGGCTTGGGTGGCCCGCCATCTGGTGGCGGGCAGTAATACGCTGATGTTCCTGGTGTGGATGGGTGACGAGGCCATCGGCTTCGCCCTCCTCAAGCGGGTGGCGCCCGACACGCTGGAAATCGGTGTCCTGTTGCGCCAGGCCGGGCAGCACGCCACCGTGGCGGGCCAGGTGGCGGCACTGATGCTGCATTTGTGCTTCAGCCATTTCGGCTTCGCCTACGCGCTCACCTACGTCAATCACGCGCACACGCGGGCGCTGGCGCTCAACCGCGGACTGGGCTTGCTGGAAGCGCCATCGGACAAGGCCGGCGAATACTGTTTTCGCACCCCCGCCGCGGTAGTGCTGGACGACCCACGCTATCGGCGCGTGCTGGCGCGCATCGCCCGCAGCCTGCGCACCGCGTAAGCTCAGGCGCCGCCGTCGGCTTGGCGCTGGCGTAGCTGTTGATGATGGAGAAAAGCGGCGATGTCGGCGCGGCTATGCGCCAGGCTGCGCGGGCATGGTTCGATGGCGCTCAGCAGGGTCGCCGCCACACCGCTGCGCGTATATACCGGGAACACGTCGCCCGCCTTCAGCGGGTACACCCCGGCCAACAGGTCCGACGGCAAGTCTTCGCTGGCGCTCACCTGCGCTTGCGCGGTGTAGACGATGCCGCGCTCGACCAAACATTCCAGCCACCCTTGCAGTGTGCCGGTCTCGGCCAGCCACATGGCGATCTCGGCGCTGCGCACGGGCGGCGCTGTCACGTGGAATTGGGTAATGCTGTAGATGCGGCGCTGCGCGAACAGTGGCGCGTTGCGCGCATAGAAGTCGGCGATGTCGGCCTCATTCACGTCCGCGTCCGCACCCCGGGAGCCCGCTTGGGCGGCGCTGCGCGCCTCTGCGACCCCCAGGCCGGCGGCATGCTGTTCGATGCGCGCCACCGCCTCGCCCAGCCCGTCCTCGGCCAGTACCCGCGTCTGCCAGGCGCGGGTGGCGGCGCGGATGGACTTATCGTCCAGCGCGCGCCGCAGCGCCAGCATCAAGGCGTCCAAGCTCAGGGTGCCGGTGTCGAGCACGCCCGCGCACACGCCTTGCGCCATGAGCGCGGCGCCGCCCTGCAGCTGGCAGACCAGCTGCGGCAAGACGATCTGTGCCACGCCTGCGCGCAGCGCGGCGGCGATGGTGCCGCTGCCGCCATGGTGCAGCACGCAACTGGCGCGCGCGAACAGCCACGCATAGTCGGCGTGGCCCACCAGCAGCAAGCGCTCGGCGCTGTCGGCGGGCAGTTGCCAGCGGGCCCAGCCGCCGACGATCACGGCGCGCGCATCGATCCGTTCGAGCGCCTCATACAGCAGCGCACTCAGGCCGGGTGCGTCGAAGGTGTCCATCGATCCCATCGTCAGCACCAGCAAAGGACGCGGGTCGGCCACGAAATCGCCCAGCGCCGTCGGGGCCGGAGCGGTGGTGCCGGCCTCGTGCCAAAAGCCGGTAGCCAGCTCGATGCCGAAACCGGCCAGCGCGGCGCTGCACGGGACCAGGTCGAGCACGCGCGCGCCGGGGCGCTCGACGTGCGGCGTCATGCGTGGCCCATAATCGATGCGCGCGCCCGGCACGCCCTGGCCATCGCGGCGCAGCGGGGGGGGCGACAAGGGGAGGTTACTGACCCAGTAGTCGGCCGCGGCGAGTTCGCGGTCGATGGCGGCGCGGGCGCAGCGCAGCTGCGGCGTGGTCCATTGCTCGAAGAAGAACCGGTCGCGCGCTGAACGATCCAGGTCGGCCAGACTGGCGATCACCGCACGGATCTCCTCCTCGCCGCCATCGCCGATCGGCACGCACCGGACCGCGCCGGCGGCGCTGTTGGCGCACAGGAAGGGCGAGGTGGCCAGCGTGACCTGGTGGCCGCGCCGCGCCAGGGCGCGGCCCAGCATGCGCAGAGGCGCCACATCGCCCAAGGTGCCAATGGTGAACAAGAGAATGCGCATGAGCTGGGGACTAGGGGATGAAATCGAAGAGGAGCACGGCGCGCGGCTTCGCGCCGCGGTTCCAGGCGGCATGACGGACGCGGTCATCGAACACCATGGTGCGGCCGTTCTCCCAAGAGCGCACCTGGCCGCCGACCTCCAGCGCGCAATCGCCGGGCGGCACATCCAGGCCCAGATGGCAGCGCAGATAGTCGCCGCCATAGCCCTCATGCGGGGCGATGACGGTGCCGCTGTCCATCACCGAAAAACACAGCACGCCCAGGCGCGGCACATGCTCTTGCACCAGCCGCGCGGTGAACGGGCACATCTCGGCATGGCCGAGCACCGGCTCGCGGTGCGGAAAATTCTTCATGATGAACACTTCCCAGCCCTGGTTGTACAATCCGCGTTCGACATAGTCGACGCAGTGCGCGCGCACGGCACGGTACTCGGCGAGGATGCGTTCCCAATTGGCTTCGAGCGTCCGGGTGAAGGCGAAATCGGCGCTGGGGTAGTAGCCCTGGCGGGCGCGCTCACGTGCCGCCATGGTCTACAACTTCGCCGCGGGCGCCGCCGGAGTCGCCGGGGCTGAATATGGCGCCACATAGCTCACGCTGGCGGCGCCGCGCAAACGCTTGGTTTCCTGGTTGATGAGTTGGCCCAGACGCAGATTGAGCAGGAAGCGTTCGATCAACGGTGTGGCTTGGGCCAAGTCCATGGGCTTTTCCTCGATCCCGGTGATTTGCATGAACGCCGCGCCGCGCGCGTTGGGCAAGGTGAAGCCGGCACCGTCGCGCATCTGCCCCAGTTTGATCAGCAGGTCTTGCGGCAAATCCTCGGCCGCCTTGACGGCGACGGCGGTGCTGAAGGGCACGCCAATTTGCTGGAGTTTGTCCGCGCGCGCGGCAAATGTGCGGGTGTCCCCGACTTGTCGTTCGATGCGCGCCACTTGCTCCGGGGTGCCCTGAATGGCGATCTCTTGCAGGCGATAGATGCGGCGCAGCGCGAACAGCAAAGGGTGGTCGGCGTAATAAGCGGCGATCTCCGCCTGGTCGGGGTGCGGAATGTCCTTGGACTTCAAACGCACATAGGCGCGCGCCAGGATCTCGCGGCGCGCCGTTTCGAGCGCCGCTTGGTTGACGGGATCCGCATCGAGTTTGGCCTTGACAGCGGCCGCGGCGAGTACCTGCTCGGTCACAAAGGCGTCGAGCTGGACCGCGCGGCGCCCGGTATCGGCATCGGGCACCGCGAGCGTCACCGCCGCCTGCGAGATGGCCACCTTGTCGACCACGGCCGCGGCGGGCAAGGCGGACGCGCCATCCGGCGCCTGGCCGCAGCCGGCCAACAGGATCGCACTGGCGATGAAAGGGGTGCTACGCAATAAGATCATGGGGACACTTCGCGGTAAGGGATACAAAAAACAAGCGGCAGCGCCCGAAGGCGCTGCGGCGATTATGCCACCAAAAAACCAGGCGCTTACATGACCGGCGCGTTCACGCCGGCGTGGCCGCCGGACGCACTGGCTGCTTGCGGTTGACGTAAGCCAAGGCGCCCATGCCGAGCAACATCAGCAACAGCGAGGCCGGCTCGGGAACGCTTGGATCGCGCGGATCATCCGGCAAATCGGGCGTGCCGCCGGCCGGCGTGCTGAACACCGAGCTGTTGAAACCGCCCAGCGAGAAGGTGTTGCTGTAGACCGCGAAGTCCAGCAAGCCGGTAGTTTTGTACTCTTCGTTGTACAGGCAATTGAGGCCGGTGCCTGGTCCAAAGGTGATCGAGGCGTCGAAGCAGGCAGCGCGGATGGGCAAGGTCGGGTCGATCGTGATGCCGGTGCGGGTACTGAAGTTGTTGGCATCCTTGATGGAGTAGGTGCGGCTTAACAAATTACCGTTAGAACCGTCGGCGAAGTCGAAGTCGCTTCCGGCATTGAGGTCGACCGTGAGCACACGGCCCACATTCACCGGGCGCATGGCGTACACCGGGTTCTGGACGGTACGGAAAAAACCACCGTGGCATCCGTCTTTCCAGTTGAAGAAGCAGCTAGAGTCAAATACCTCTTCACTGATATAGCCGACCACCACGTTGCGCCATTGCTCTACGTCGCGGTCGAATTCCAAGGTGGCCATCAGCGTTGGGGTGAAATCGAATTTTTGCGACATGCCCAGGCTGACACCTGCCTGGACGTCAATGATCGATCCGCGCACCGTCGCCACTTTCAAATTCAGCTCGGGATTGAGGATATCGACCGGCGCACCGAGCGCGTACTGGGCGATGCCGGTCAGATCGGCGGTGACGCGCAAGACCGCTTGATTGCTGTTGAGCGACAAGGTGGTGCCGGACAGGTTGCTGGCGGTATTGTCCGCCAGCTTGCTCACCTTGAGCACGCCGATCGCCGGCTGGGCCAAGGGACCGGTGGCGCACGGATCGGGCACGACACCGTTTTCGATCAGGGCCGACTGACCGGCGCTGGCTTTGGACGCGGAGCACTCGGACGATTCCGCCCCGGCCCGCACAATGATTTCCCTGTCGTATTTGACTTGTGGAATTCCCACGCCAAACGCGGAAAACGGTTTGGCCTGGGTGGTGTCGAGGCCGATGAGGCTGAACTGACCCGCATCGAGATTGACAGTGGCATTGGTGCTCGAGCAGCCCGCGCCAATGATGCATCCGGTGGCACTGAACTCGTTATCCAGATTGATGACCCCGTCCACCCCGGCCTTAAAGCTCGGCGCGGTCGAAGTAATCGAGGCGCCCGCGATCACGCTGTTGGCGCTTACGTGGAAGATCCCGTTGCCCTTGTCGGCGATTTGCAGCGCCGTCTGGACCGGGACAACCACACCGATCGCGCCGCCGTTGGCCTGCGCCTTGACGTCGACACCGACCCGGCCGGAGCTGGAAATGCCCAGCGCCGCACCGCTCCGTGTATCGGCATAGGTGGCCGGAATGTCGGGGGTGCCGGGAATGTCGTAGTTGCCCAATTCAGGGGTGCACACATCGCCCCATGCCGTCGAGGTGCAGGTCCTGGTGCTCGGCACATGGCTGCTCGGGATCCCGGGGATGCGCGGGGTGATCATCTCGTTCTCACTGCCGGTGATGGCGCTGATGCCGCCACCGACCGGCGCATTGCCGGCGTAAGTGCCCCACGCGCCGCCGACAAAGCCGGAATCATAACTCCACTGTGCTTGCCCGCCCGGCGCCCACATGCTCTGGTTGGTCGTGCTCAAGGTATAGCTGTCATTGAAGGTCAGCGGGGCGGCCATCGCGGCCGGCGCCGCCGCCGTGAATAGTCCGATGAGGGCGAGCTGGCAGGGGCTGCGTTTCAGCATAGTAGATGTCATGTCATTCCTGGGTGGGGGAACAGTGGGAATGAACGAACATTCCTCACCGGGTTCTACTTGGCCACCGTGCAGAGTGGCCGCGGATCGTTGCCCGACTTGCTAAGCAAGCGGCATGCCGGACAGGAAAGATTGAGGTAAGTCATTGATGTAAAACAGGATAAGATTTGCACTTTGCTATGCTTTAAAAAATGGCAAGAAAAGTGTAAGGAATTCCGACAAATTTTCTATGGATGATTTAACAAAATGCTCACATCCAGGTGGAAAAGTCAAGGTTTGAATCTCCGCATTGCGCGCGGGTCGGTGCCCCGTTCCGCGCAGCCTTGCTGCGCGCGGCCCGACGCCTCATGCCATGGCGCCTGGCGGCAATGGTCGCGTTGCGGATCTATTTCCATTGTGGCAAGATGGGAATTTCAACAAAGAAAAGGCCAACTGCTATGCTTGACGATGTACCAGTTACCGTTGACTTTCGCCGCGAGGACCATGCGCGCGCCTGGACCGACAGCGCCAATGCCATTCGCCCCTGGCGCCGGGATTTCTTCGACGCCTTTGCCCAGGAGGTCGGCGCCCTCGCCCAGGGTGCCTCGTTGCGTATTCTCGAGCTCGGTTCCGGGCCGGGCTTCCTGGCCGAGCGGCTGCTCGCGTCGTCTGCGTCGCTGACCTATGTGGCCCTGGATTTTTCGCCTGCCATGCATGTGCTGGCACGACAGCGTCTCGGGGGACTGTGTGACCGCGTGCAATTTGTCGAGCGCAATCTGCGTGACGATGCCTGGCATGAAGACCTCGGCAGCTTCGATGTGGTTGTCACCCACCAGGCCGTGCACGAGCTTCGCCACAAGCGCTACGCACCGGCGCTCCATGCGCGCGTGCACGCACTGCTCAAGCCAGCCGGATCCTATCTGGTGTGCGACCACTTCCATGGGGAAGGCGGCATGGCCAACGAGCAGCTCTACATGACGGTGGCGGAGCAAGCCGGTGCGCTGCGGGATGCCGGCTTCGGTCGCGTCACCGAAGTGCTGCGCAAGGAGGGGCTGGTCCTGCATCGCGCATGCGGAAGCGAAACGTAAGGCAAAAGAAGCGCCGCGCGAGCGGCCCTGTAAAGACTGGTCTCGTGACGAAACCATCGAGAAGAACTGTTACTTCGAAGCGCACATGATGGCGTCGACGATGTCCTGCTTGCTGACGGTATTGGTCTTGCGCTCGAAAATGCCCATGATGTCGCTCGCCGCGGCGGTGTAAGTCATGTTGCCGTTATCCCACCATACCGTGGGAATGCCGACCTTGCGGGCACCCTTGGCGAAATACTGGGCGTGCCTGACCCGCTCGGCCAGATTGTTCTTGTCGGTCGAGGCCCATTCGCCCATGATCACCGGTGTCCCGTTGAGGA
>CAMLHI010000022.1 GCA_946479705.1 uncultured Oxalobacteraceae bacterium | reverse complement strand
AGTTTCAGCCTGCCCGGCACCGGCCAGGCCGAGGTCAGGATCGATCCCGATGCGGCGGCCATCGACATCGCTTCCGCGCGCAGCGTCGCGCAAGGGCGCGCTGCCGCTACAGGTCCGCGCGCCGGCCGCGCTGCGCGTGCTGGGCCGCTTCAGTGCGCCGTCCTTCGAGGTCCGCGCGCTCAATACGCTGCTCACCCACAGCCAGGCATTGATCGACTGGGAGGTCGCGCTGGGGCAGGGAGTGGTGCGCCATGACCTGCCGCGCGCACCGCTCGGCAGGCCCGACCTGGTCGTGACCGATGCGCGCTGGCTGGGGCAGGCCGGTGACGCCGAGCGCGCGGCCCTGATGCAGGCGGTGGACGCCGGCGCCGCCCTGTTGCGGATGGACGAGATGGCCGGCCTGCACCGCGAGGCCATCGCCAATCCGCGCGCCTTTGCCCAAGCCTGGCGGGCCGCCATCGACCGCGCCGGCGTGCGCCAACGCGCCAGGCCGGTGTGGCTGCCTACCGAGCCGATGCCCTTGGCCGGGCAGCGCCTGGAAGTGTGCGCGCTGGGTGCCGAAGGGGAGGCGCTGTTTCCTCAGCTGGGCCAGCGGATGACGTGGCAGCGCCGCGCCGACCGCGCCGACGCTGCCTGCGTGGCGGTGTGGCCGCGCACGCCGGGCTGGCTGGAAGTGTCCTCGGGAGGCGCGGCGGTCAAAGTGTATGTATATGGCCGCGCCGACTGGCCGCTGTGGCAGGCGGCCCTGCGGCGCGACGCCACCGCGGCGTATGCAGCGCGCCGGGCCGAACCGGCGGCGCCCGCCACCACGCCGCTGCCGGCGTGGCCCTTCGCCGCGCTGTTCGCGCTGGCGATGCTGCTACTGTGGTGGCGCGAACAGCGTTAGAAGGCCCAGTCCGCCCGCGCGTACATCGAACGGCCGTTGACCCCGATCGGGCAAGTCTCCCAGCAGCGCGTGAAGCCCAGCTGCGGGAAGGGGGCGGCGCGTTCCTTGTCCCATTCGGTCGGATAGGTGTCGAACAGATTGTTCGCGCCTACGCTGACCGAGAGGCGCTTGGTGAAGGCATAGCGCAGCGACATGTCGACCAGCCATTTGGCGTCCCAGGTCTGGATGAACGGCGCGGTAAAGCCCTGGCCCTGCACGGCGCCGTAGTAGTTGGCGCGCGTGTTGAGGTTCCATGGACCGGCCGTGTAGTCGGCCGCGATTACGTGGTGCTGGCGCGGCTGGCCGCGTTCGATCAAGGTCACCTGCGCGTCGTCGAAGAGCTGCGCACCCGACAGCACCGGCGACTGCGAATGGCGCTGCTTCACGCGGGTCTTGTTGAAGCCCAGCTGGCCGGACAGCACCAGGGTCGAGCCGCTCATGCGCGTGGTGTGCTCGGCCACGATGTCCAGGCCCTTGGTGCTGGTGTCGATGGCGTTGGTGAAGAACTGCGCCTGGCCGACCTTGAGCGGATCGAGGATCGCCTTGATCGGGCAGGCCGCGGCCGTGGTGCAGGCACCGCTCTCCGGCGCGATATTGCTGGAGAAGACGATGCGGTCGTCGATGTCGATGCGGTACAGGTCGGCCGTCACCGAGAAATTGCTGGCCGGGCGCAGTACCAGACCCACGCTGGCGTTCTTCGACGTCTCCTGCTTCAGCGGTGCGATGCCGAAGGCGCGCGTGACGGCGCTGCCTTCGCGCGCCGTCAGGGTTTCCGTCAGCACGCCTGCGGCGTTCAGGTTGGTCGAGACCGAACTATAGAAGCGCTGCTGCACGCCCGGCGCGCGAAAGCCGGTCGACACGGTGGCGCGCACGCCCAGCTGGCGGGTGGGGTCGTAGCGCAGGCTCAGTTTGCCGTTGGTGGTGGCGCCGAAGTCGCTGTACTTCTCGTAGCGCAGGGCGCCCGCCACCAGCAGCTGTTCGGTGAGCTTGTGCTCCGCGTCGACATACAGTGCGATGTTGTGGCGCCCGGCATCGACGGCGGTGGCCGGCGTGTAGCCGGGGAAGCCCTGGGTCCCGGAAGCGGCGATGCCGCCCAGCTGGTCGCGGATCACGATGGCCGGGTTGTTGGTGCGTCCGTACTGATAGGAGACCGGATCGCCCGCATCGATGGCGTAATTGTCGCGCCGGTACTCGACGCCGCCGGCCAGGGCGATCTTGCGCCCGCCCAGTTCCAGCGGGCCGTGCACGTCGACATTGACGGTGGTCTGGTCGAATTTCAGCTTGCCGGTGTCGGCTTCCAGCGGCGACTCGAGATACAGGCTGGTGGAGCTCTTCGGCTCGTACCAGTAGCTGACGTTGATGGTCTCGCGCTCGTGGAATCCCAGTTCGCTGTGGCCGCGGTTGACGCTGGCGTCGAGCTTCCAGTCGCCGGCCAGGTCGCGCCGGTAGCCGATCGCGAAGGAAGCGTCCTTCACGGTGGTGACGATGTTGGGCAGGAAGCCATTCGGGTACACCGCAGGCACGGTGCGGCCGTCGCCCTTGGGGCGGAAGAAGCCGGCCGAGTCGCCAGTACGTTTGGAGACGCCGCCGAAGGCATACAGCTCGCTGCCCTGGGACAGCGGCAGCGCCGCGTTCCACCACAGGTAGGCATCCTTGGCCAGGCTGTCGCCGATGCGCTGGGTCACGCGCGGCGGATCGACGCGCAGGGAGTCGGGGCCGGCGCGGTTGGTGGCGCCGCGGCGGCGGCCTTCGAGCGACAGGTTCAGGTAGCCGCCATCGCCGAAGGCAAAGCCGCGGTTGGCGCTGGCCGAGACCAGGTCGCCGTCGCCTTCGGCGGTGGTGCCGATGGTCGAGGACAGCTGGGTCGCGCCGGTCTGCGACTTGAGCACGATGTTGATCACGCCGGCGATCGCGTCGGACCCGTACTGGGCCGCGGCGCCGTCGCGCAGCACTTCAATGTGATGGATGGCCGACAGCGGAATGGCATTGATGTCGGTGCCGGCCGAGCCGCGCCCGATGGTCTGCTGCACGTTCACCAGCGCCTGCTGGTGGCGGCGCTTGCCGTTGACCAGCACCAGCAGCTGGTCCGGACCGAGGCTGCGCAGGGTGGCCGGGCGGATGATGTCGGTGCCGTCGCTGATGAAGGTCGACGAGAAGTTGAAGGACGGGTCCAGCGTTTGCAGCAGCTTGCCCAGTTCGAGCGGGCCGGCGCCCTGCATGTCCTTGATGTTGATGAGGCCGACCGGCGCGGCGGTGTCGAGCGCGGTCTTGGCGCTCGAGCGCGAACCGAGCACCACCACCGAGGTGGGCGCGTCAGCGGTGCTCTCCTGCGCGCAGGCGCCGCCGAGGACGGTAATCAGGGCGCTCGCGAGCAGGGTGCGGCGCAGGGGAAGGGGGCCAAAGCTTGAGGTCATGTCGTCGCGTTCTCTCTTGTGGATGAAGGGATGCGCAGCGCCGGCGCGGGTAGCGGCGGCAGCGCGGAACGATGCTACAGGACAGCTCATTTCAAGAATGGCAATCTGTTGTATTTATGTATCAAAAAACTAAGATTATTTACATTGCCATGATCGAAGCCGCAAATGCGCGGCTATGCATGATGTTCCGCCCGCGCTGCAGACGGCCGACTAACGATGGTCGCGCATCCACTCCTTGAGGCCGTTGACCCAGGCCTTGGCGTTCAGGTTCATGGTTTTCTTGATGGCACCGGCGCGTTCGTACAGCACGCTGAAGTCGAGTTGCGGTGAGTTCTTGAAGCCGAGGACCACGATGTTGGCGTCGTGGACCTCGGGCAGCCATACCACCGCATCGAAGGCCTGCTCCATGTGCAGCAGGTTCTTGTCGTAGTTGGAAAACTCCCCGAACACATTGGCCGTCATGATGCCGCCTTCGGTGAGGCAGTCGGCGCAGGCCTGGTAAAACTCGGGCGAATCGAGCACCGGCCCGCGCGCTTCCTCGTCGTACAGGTCCACCTGCAGCACGTCGATGCTGTTGCGGTTGGCCGGGTCGTTGACGAAGTCGAGGGCATCCATTTCGCGCACATTGAGGCGTTCGTCGTTGGGCGGCAGGCCGAACAGGGCGTGGCAGATGCCGATCACGTTCGGGTTGAGCTCGGCGACCGACACGCGCGCGCCGGGAAAGCGCTGGTAGCAGAACTTGGTCAGCGCGGCGCTGCCCAGGCCCAGCTGCGCGATGTGGCGCGGGCGCTCCAGGAACAGCATCCACATCATCATCATCTGGACGTATTCGAGCTCGATCTGGTCGGGCCGCGACAGGCGCATGGCGCCCTGCACCCAGGAGGTGCCAAGGTGCAGCGAGCGCACGCCCTGGTATTCGGTGATGGTGGCTGGCGGATGGCCGGGTGCGTCGAAACGGGCGGGGGGAGATGCTTTGTTCATGAGGGCTGCATGATACACCGCAGCAGCTAGCTCAAGCCTTGGCCTTTATTGCCTCGAGTTAATTTATCCATTCGATCATGCACTACGATGAAGGTAGCTAGCACGCCCACTACTCTAGCCAGGCGATCAACATGTCGAAACTTACCCGCATCATCTGCTCTGGTGCCTTGCTAGCCACGGCAGGGACAAGCCATGGTGCCGTTCTCGCGACCGCCTACACGCCGACCGAGGGCAAGGCTTGCGTAACCGTATCGATTGACCGAGAGACGGGCGATACCGTCAAGCGTTGTCCCGGCGTCGCCGGCTATTCGCTATTCATCCTAAACAGCGATGAGCGCGTTTCCGTGTCGATTGTCACGGCCGCGCACGCCACTCTGCCGCTCAATTTCTGGGACGTTGTAACGCCTGCGTTTTCGACACTCGGGCCGAAGGTCGAGTGGAAGCTGGATAGGTCCAAGGGCAAAACGCAGCCGGTAGCGCTCATCGTCCGGGTTCATACGGTCGATCAAACCGATGTCGCTGCGCCAAAACTGCTGTCGTTTCTTGTCGTAGCCAGGATCGACGGCGCTACAGCGTGTGTGACGGCAAAAGTCTCCGCTTGGCAAGCGAACCCAAACCACACCGCGCGCGCCGCCGCCAGTGCCCGCAACAGCGCTTGCCTGCCTGGGCTTCATTGACTTTCACGCACGATCATCACATGCATGTATCCGTAGGGTAGGGACGTTCGCTAGGCACTGGCAGGCAGGATCAGCGCGACGCTGAGCCCACCGCCATCGCGGTTGGCCAGCACGATGCGCCCGCCGTGCGCCTCGGCGATCTCGCGCGCCAGCGCCAGGCCAAGGCCGGTGCCGTGGCGCTTGGTCGAATAGAAGGGTACCAGCGCGTTGGTCAGCACCGCGCCGCTCATGCCGGGGCCGCGGTCGCGCACTTCGATGCGCAGGCTGCCCGCGCCAGTCTTGAGCAACAGTTCGACCTCGCCGGCGGGCGAGCCCGATTCGTGCGCGTTGCGCAGCAGGTTCACCAGCGCCTGTTCCAGCTGGGCGGGATCGAAGCGTGCCGACACCTCTGGCAGTGGCGCGGCCAGGTGGAACGGCTCCTGCGCCGCCAGCCGCGCGGCGAATGCGGACCACGCCACGGCCTCGATGCGCGGCGTGGGCAGCTTGGCGAAGCGCGCATAGCCCTGGATGAAGCTCTCCAGATGGGCGGTCCGTTCGCTGATGGTGTCGAGGATCTGCGGCAGGCGTTCGGTCTGGCCGCGCCGTACCAGCTCGGCGCCGGAACGCGCCAGCGACGATAACGGCGCCAGCGAGTTGTTCAGCTCATGGCTGATCACGCGGATCACCTTCTTCCACGTCTGCACTTCCTGCCGGCGCAGCTCGGACGTCAGCAGACGAAGGAGCAGCAGTTCGTGCTTGCGCCCATTGAGCGTAAAGCTGCGCCGCGCCAGGTGGTAGACCTCTTCCTCGTCGCCTTCGCCGGTGGAAAACAGGCCGTCTCCGCCGCGCGCGAGCGCATCGCCAAGGGCGGGGTCGGCATGGCCGAGGATATCGTCGAGGCGGTGGCCCTCCAGGCTGCGGCCCTGATGCAGCAGCTGGCGCGCCGCCACGTTGGCATACACGATGGCGCCGGCGTCGGCCACCAGCAGCATCGCCACCGGCGTGTTTTGCACCATGGTGTCGAGCAGCAGTTCGCGCTGCACCAGGCCAAGGCGCTGCTCGCGCAGGACGCCGCCAAGGGCGTTGTGGGCTTCGACCAGACCGGCCAGTTCGTCGCGCCGCTGCCAGTGCAGGCCGAAGGAAAAGTCGCCATCGCGGTAGCTGGCCACGCTGCCTTCGAGCGCCTGGAACAGCGCCAGCACCGGGCGCAGCCAGGCGCGCATCACGATCCACGTCAGCGGCGCCATCACGGCCACCGTGAGTGCGAACGCCAGCAGCGGAGGAAAAGGCAGCAGCACGGCGATGCCGCTGCCGGCGACGACCATGGCGCAAGCCAGCAGCGCCAGGCGCTTCATGGGCGGGCGATGCCGAGGCGCTCCATGCGCCGGTACAAGGCCTGGCGCGACAGCCCCAGTTCGGCGGCAGCCTGCGCCACCACGCCGTTGGCGCGCGCCAGTGCGGCGGCGATGTCCTCGCGGTCCGGTTCGGCCTCGCTGGCCGGCGCCGCGACTTGCAGCGGCAAGCCCAGGTCGGCCGCGCCGATGGTCTCACCGCGCGCCAGCAGGCAGGCCCGTGCCATGACGTTTTTCAGTTCGCGCACATTGCCCGGCCACGGATGCGCCAGCAGCACAGCCTCGGCGCCGCCATCGAGCGCCTTGCCGGCGCCCAGGAAGCTGTGCGCCAGAGGCAGGATGTCGCCGGGCCGCTCGGCCAGCGGCGGCACGCGCAGTTCGATCAGGTTGAGGCGGTAGAACAGGTCTTCGCGGAAGCTGCCGTTGCGGATCATGGCCGGCAGGTCGGCGTTGGTGGCGCTGATCACGCGCACCTTGACCTGCCGTTCGCGGTTCGAGCCGAGCCGCTCGAAGCGGCCGGTTTCGAGCACCCGCAGCAGTTTCATCTGGCCCGCCAGCGGCAGGTTGCCGATCTCGTCGAGGAACAGGGTGCCGCCGTCGGCCGCTTCGAACTTGCCTTCGCGCGCACGCGAGGCGCCGGTGTAGGCGCCGGCTTCCGCGCCGAACAGTTCGGCCTCGATCAGTTCCGCGGGCAGGGCGCCGCAATTGAGCACCACGAAGGGGCCGTCGGCCACTTGCGAATTGGCCTGGATGATCGCGGCGATGCGTTCCTTTCCGGCGCCGTTCGGACCGCTGATCAGCACCGGCACGTCGGCGCGCGCGACCTGGCAGGCCAGGTGCAGCACGCGTTCGGTGGCCGGGTCGTTCCATACCAGGCCGCGCAGATCGAAGCCCTGTTCGAGTTCGCGCTTCTGGCGCCGTTCGCGGCTGGCCTGACGCGCCAGTGCGCGGTTGGCCTGCCCCAGTTCGATCAGGTTGCGTACCGTGGCCACCAGGCGCGCGTCGTTCCACGGCTTGGACAGGTAGTCGGCCGCGCCCGACTTGACCAGCTCGACGGCGGCGTCCAGGTGCGTCCAGGCGGTCAGCAGGATCACCGGCAGGTCGGGATGGCGCGCGCGGATGGCGGCGAACAGCGCGCGCCCTTCCTCGCCGGAGGTGGTGTCGGCGCTGAAGTTCATGTCCTGGATGACCAGGTCGACCGCGTCGCCGGCCAGCCGCGCCAGGCCTTCGTCGGGCGTGCCGGCATGGATGGTGGCGATGTCGTGCAGCGAGAACAGCACGTCGAGCGCGATGGCGACGGCGGCGTTGTCGTCGATGATGAGGATGGTCGGCATGGGCGCTAGGATAGCATTCGCAAAAGGACGGGCTTCACGCGCTGCGGGTGGCGATGGCCGGCGGGGTGGCGGCGGCGCGCCACGCGGGACCGAGGGCGGCCAGTGCGCCCAGCGCCCAGAAGACCGCCGCGCCGGCTGCCAGGTAGCCGAGCGACAGGCGCTCCATGTGTAGACGAATCACCAACTGCTGGCTCAGGCCAAGGGCCAGCAGCACACCCACGGCCACGCCCAGCGTGGTGATCATCGCGTTCTCGGCGATGAAATAGGCCAGGATGTCACGCTTCCTGGCGCCCAGTGCGCGGCGCACGCCGATCTGCTTGCGCCGCTGGGTCACCCACAGGCTGGCCATGCCGACGATGCCGCTGGCCGTCACCAGGAGCAGCAGCACGCCGACCGCCACCAGCAGCCAGGCCAGCGCCAGGTCGTCGCGGTAACGGTTGGCCCGGTCCTGGTCTACGCTGCCGGGAAAGATCAGCATCGGCGTGGGAGAGGTGCGGCGCAGCGCCTGCTCGGCTTCTTTCATGAGCCGGTCGCGCTGGCCGGGCTCGGCCCGCACGACATAGACCGGATCGGTTTCGCTGTTCAGGCGCATCGGCAGGATCAGCGACATCTCGCTTTGCTCGCCGGGTTCAGCCCCGATCGTCTGCAGCGTATCGACGACGCCCACCACGCGAAGGGGATGGGCGTTGGCGCCGGTTCCGAGGTAAACGGTCCTGCCGATCACGGAGGACGCGCCTGGCCACAGCTTTTTCGCCAGGCCGCGCGTGATCAGCAGCGTGTCGGGATACGGGCTGCGTCCGGCGGTTTCGGCGTCGATGGCGACCAGGTCGGCGGCGGCCAGATCGCGTCCTTCGCTCAGTTGCAAACCGAGCGTGGCGGCCAGCCCACCGGGACTCATGTAGACGGAAACCTGCGCACTTTCCTTGCGCTGTTCCCGATTGAGCGAGACGACGCTGGTCCAGCCGCCGCGCGCCATCGGCATCTGGTTGGTCATGGCCACCGAGGTGGCGCCGCCGAGCGCGCGCAGCACGGCCAGCTCGGTTTGCTGGCGCGCCAGCTGCAGTTCTCGGCTGCCTTCGATCAGGTGGTGCACATGCAGGTACAGCAGGCTGGCCTCGGCGCGCACGCCGCTCGGCCGCGCGGCCGCGGAGAAGCGCTGGCCGACGATTTGCATGGCGTTGGCCAGCAGCGCCAGGCTGATGGCAACCTGCAGCGCGATCAGGATGGCGCCGGTCTTGGTGCACAGCAGCGCGGACAGGATAGGACGGAGGGGCATGCTAGACCTCATTGCGATTTGAGTACGATGGCGGGGGCGATCTGGCAGGCGCGCCAGGTGGGCAGCAGGGCGGCCAGCAGCGCGGCGGCCAGCGACATGGCGAAGGTCAGCAGCAGCATTTGCCAGTCCATGTGCGCGATCATGCCCATCTCGAACGATGCCATGCCGAGCAGGGCGAGGGCGCCCAGGCACAGGAGCGCGCCGGCCACGCCGCCCGCCAGGCCGACCACGCCGGCTTCGGTGAGGCACTGCGCAAAGACCGCGCGGCGCGAGGCGCCCAGGGCGCGGCGCACGCCCACCTCGGCGGCACGCGCGCTGAACTTGGCCAGCAGCAGTCCGACCGTATTGACCAGGCAGAGCAGGAGGAAGCCGAAGGCCAGCCACGCGGTCAAGCGGTTGTCGTCATTGATCAGGTGGTGGTAGTCGATCCACTCGACCACGTCGAACACCTGGTTGGGCACATTGCGCCTGAAGCGGCCGAACTTGCGCTGTTCGCTGACATAGTGGTCCAGCCAGGACTGCACCTCGGCGCGCCCGGCGCTGCTGCGCGCTTCAACCATGACCTGCATCCAGGTGCACTCGGACTCGATCAGGTTGCGATAGCCCGACTCCACCCCGGTGAGGCAGGTCGTACTGCTGGTGTTCGATACTTCGTGGCGCACGGCGGTATTGAGCGGAATGATGATGCCGTCCTCGAAAACGATCGAGGAGCCCGAGCCAAGCCGGTAGTACTTGGGAATGACGCGCCAGGCCGCGAGGACACCCACCACGCGGTAGTCGATGCCCTGGATGCGCACGCGCTTGCCGAGCGGGTCGGCGGTGCCGAACAGGAGGTCGGCCATGCCATGGCCGAGCACGATGACGTCGGCGCCCGCGGCGTCGTCGCCAGGACTCCACGCTTGGCCGCGCTCGAATGGCGCCTCGAACATGGTGAAGAAATCGGCGGTGGCGGCGATCCCGCTGGTCATCAACAATGGCAGCTCGGGCCGTGTCGTTTCGATCGACACGCCCACATTGTACATGGCGGTGCGGCGCACCCCCGGCAGTCCGGCCAGCATCGCGCGTGCATCGCGGTAAGTCAGTGCTGGATTTTGCCGGCCTGGATTGGCCGGATTGTATCCCTCCAAGGGGCCGTTATCGACCAGCGGGACGAACATGCGCGCGCTCTTGTGCGGGATCGGGTCGCCCGAGATCACGTGCAGGATCGTCAGGCTGGCTACGCTGGCGGCTACGCCGGCGGCCAGGGTCAGTACCATCAGGGCGGTCAGGGCCGGGTTGCGGCGCAGGCTGTGCAGGCCGAGGCGGAAGTAGTAGAGGAACATCGGGTCTGCTCCTGCTAAGCGCTGGTGAACAGCGACGGGGCGGTGCGGACCAGGTCCACGACCTGGCCATCGATGATGTGCACATTGCGCTGCGCGCGCACGGCCAGTTCCGGATCGTGCGTGACCATCAGGATGGTGGTGCCGCCGGCATTGATCTCTTCCAGCAGTTCCATCACGCCGCGCGCCATCTGGGTATCGAGATTGCCGGTCGGTTCGTCGGCCAGCAGCAGCTGGGGCGAGCCGGCCAGCGCGCGCGCGATCGCCACGCGCTGCTGCTGGCCGCCGGACAGTTCGGCCGGGTAGTGTTTCGTGCGCGAGGACAGGCCGACCTTGCCCAGTGCATCCTCGATGCGGCGGCGGCGCTCGCGCGCGTTGAAGCCGCGGTAGCGCAGCGGCACGTCGACGTTGTCGAACAGGTTCAGGTCGGGGATCAGGTTGTAGCCCTGGAAGATGAAGCCGAGCTTTTCGTTGCGCAGGCGCGAGCGGGCATTGTCGTCGAGCGCCTTGACGTCGATGCCGTCGAGGATGTACTCGCCATCGGTGAATTCTTCCAGCAGGCCGGCGATGTTGAGGAAGCTGGTCTTGCCGGAACCGGACGGCCCGGTGACGGTGACGAATTCGCCCTGCCGGACGTCGATCTCGAAGCCGCGCAGCGCGTGCGTTTCGATCATGTGGGTGCGGTACACCTTGGACAGCCTGGTCATGCGCAGCATGGGTTTTCCTTGTTGTGTGGAGGGGGATTATGGATGGACCGCGACGCGCGCGGCATGGTCGAAGGCATCGGTGCCGCTGACGACGACCTTGTCGCCGAAGGCCAGGCCGGCGCGCACTTCGACCGCCACCACGCTGGTGGCGCCCAGCACGACCGGGGTGCGCACGGCCATGCCGCCGCGCAGCAGGTAGGCGAAGTGGCCGCCTTCTTCTTCGACGAAGGAGCCGCGCGGCAGCAGCAGCACCTTGGGGCGCTCCTCGATCAGCAGGCGGGCGCGCACGCGCTGGTTCTGGCGCAGGGCGGGCGGCTGCGTACCGTCGAAACGCACCCGCGCCAGCACTTGGTTCAGCACCACTTCGGGTGCCAGCGCCGACAGCGTGCCTGGTACTTCATTGCCGGCGATATCGACCATGGCGCGCATGCCCATGCCAATGTCGGTGACATAGGTTTCGGGGACGGCCAGTTCGACGTCCAGGCGCGACAGGTCGACCAGGGTCATGAGCGGGGCATTGGCCGGCACGACGCTCTTGTCCTGCACGGCGAGTGTGCCGATGAAGCCGTCGACCGGGGCGCGCACCGACAGTTCGTCCACGCGGCGCCGGGCGTTGGCCAGCGACAGGCGCTGGCGGTCCAGCTCATTGAGGCGGGTCTTGAGGGCCAAGCCCACATCGTCGCTTTCCAGCGCGGCTGCGCTGGCGGCGTGGCGTGCGCGGATTTCGGCCGAGCGCAGGGCGTCGCGCGCTTTCTGATAATCGATCCTGGCGATCACGCCGACCTGCGCCACGCTGTCGTAGCGCTCCAGGGTGCGCTGGGCGGCCAGGCGCTCGATCTCGGCGGTGTCGGCGTCGCGCGCGGCCAGCAGCTTCTGCTTTTTGGCGAGAATGCGCTGGCGCGCCACTTCGGCTTCCAGCTGGGTGTAGCTGGACTGCTCGCGCTTGAGCGCATCGGCCAGGTCGGGCGAGTCCAGCACGGCCAGCAGCTGGCCCTTTTTCACGCTGTCGCCGGCGGCCACCTTCAGGGTCACGGTCGATGGCGCGCTGGCGTACAGGGTGGGGCTGACGGCGGCCACCAAACGGCCGTTGACGGCGGCATCGCGCACCAGGGTGCCGCGTGTGACGGGGGCGATGCGCAGGCGCGCGGCGCTGACGCTGTGTTCATTGTCGCGCCAGGCCGCCAGCACCGTGACGGCGGCGGCGGCGGCGGCGGCGAGGAGGGCGCAGACCACGGCAGCGACGATCGCGCGGCGCTTGTGCGGCGGCGCTTGGCTACTGACGATCAGGTCTTGCTCGGCGGTGTCGCGGATCATGGTCGGCGTTGGCGGGTCGGAATGCCATCGACTTTGCACGATCCGTGCCACGTGCTAACTCATTGATTCGATTGGGGACGACGCGCCGTCCGGCGCTGTCCGGACAGCGCCGCCGGCGGACAGCGGACAGCGCGCGCCTACGGGGTCTTGTCCAGCAGGTTCCGGCGCAGCACTTCCAGCCGGCTTTTCAGTTCGTCGATCTCGGCGGCCGCGCAGCCGGTGGCGCAGCTCACTTCGGGCGCCATCCTGGCCGCTTCGGCGCGCAGGGCGTCGCCTGCGGCACTGAGCGAGATGATGACCTGGCGCTCGTCGCCCGCCGCGCGCACCCGGCTCAGCAGGCCCGACTGTTCCATGCGCTTGAGCAGCGGCGTGAGGGTGGCGGAGTCGAGGAACAGGCGTTCGCCGATCGCCGACACCGTCTGGCCGTTCTGCTCCCACAGCACCATCATGACCAGGTATTGCGAGTAGGTCAGGCCCAGCTTGCCCAGCAGCTTGCGGTACACCTTGCCCATCGCCAGCGAGGTCGAGTACAGCGCGAAGCACAGTTGACCGTCGAGCTTGGGGACTGCACTGTCCGGGATTGATTGAGTATCCATGGAAAGCAGTCTAAATAGCGTGCTATCGCATAGCAAGCTATTTTTAGGGTTTTATTTCAGCCGCCGTTTCAGTTCGGCGGCGGCCTGGTCGAGCGCGCTGCGGGTCGCGGGCAGCTTGCTGAGGACATTGAGCAGTCCGAAGTCGTGGATCATGCCGTTGTAGCGCACGGTTTTCACATCCACGCCGGCGGCGTCGAGCTTGCGGCCATAGGCTTCGCCTTCGTCGCGCAGCACATCGAATTCGGCGGTCTGGATCAGGGTCGGCGGCAAACCTTTCAGCTGGGCCAGGCTGGCTTGCAAGGGCGCGGCGTGGATGTCCTTGCGGGCGGCGGCATCGCGGGTGTAACTGTCCCAGAACCAGACCATCAGGTTTTTGGTCAGGAAATGGCCGTCCGCAAACTGCTGGTAGGAAGGCGTGTCGAAGTTGGCGTCGGTCACCGGCCACAGCAGCACTTGCGCCTTGAGGGCGGGGCCGCCCTGGTTCTTGGCCATCAGGCTGACCACGGCCGCCATGTTGCCGCCCACGCTGTTGCCGGCCACGGCGAGGCGGCTGCCATCGACCTGGATGTCCTTGCCGTGCGCCGCGACCCAGCGGGTGGCCGCATAGGCTTGTTGGATGGCCACGCCGTAGCCGGCTTCCGGCGAGGGCGCGTAGTTGACGAACACGGCGGCGGCGCCGGAGCCGGCCACCAGGTCGCGCACCAGGCGTTCATGGGTGGGGAAGTCGCCCAGCACCCAGCCGCCGCCATGGAAGAACATGAACGCGGGCAGGGTTCCCTTGGCGCCGGCGGGGCGTACGATGGTCAGGGTGACCGGTTTGCCGTCCAGCGTGACGGTCTTCTGGCTGACGTCGGCGGCGGGCAGGGCAAGCTTGGCCCCGGCCTGGGCATCGGCCAGCACGGCACGGGCCGCGGCCGGGGTCATTTGTTCGAGCGGCTGGCCGCCTTCGAGGGCTTTCAGGAACTCGGCGGTGTGGCGCTCGACGCCGGGCAGGCTGGCCGCCAGGACGGGTGCGGTGGACAGGGCGAGGCTCGACAGGGTCAGCAGGGTTTTCAGCGTTTTCATGGGCGGTCCATTTAGATTGTTCGTTATTGTATAGCGCGCTACTTATTTGCATGAAGGCTGGGTGTTCGTCAGCTCCATGCGAGGGAGTTTAAATTGTAAGCAATTAAATAGCAAGCGATTTAATTTGCGCGGGACGCTGCGCGGCTCTCTTGCCTGCCTGAGCGCCCGGGGCGCTATTTATCCTGCTTGAGCGGCTTGTCGCGGTCGATCACTTCGCGGCAGTCGCCCTTGAGGGTGGCGTTGTCGTAATCGGTCCAGCCGTAGCTGTCGACGTAGCGCTTGTGCTGGCGGAACCGGCCGCTGGCGAAGCTCCATTCGAGCCGGTCGCCGGGATAGCGGATGTCGCCCAGGTCGAGCAGGGTGTGGAACACGTTCTCGGTCGACAGGCGCGCGGCGCGGTGGGCGCGCAGCTGCGCGACCTTGTCCGGAAAGCGCGCGCGGTACTGCTCCGAATACCAGACCAGCGCCGGGATGTGGAATTCGTACTGGGTGTTGTGGCCGTGGAAGGCCAGCCGGCAGGCGCCGTCGTACAGGGTCTGGCCGTGGTCGGACACGTACATCATGGCGCTGCGCTGGCCCGACTGGCGCAGCGTCCCGATCACGTTGGCCAGGAACCAGTCGGTGTACAGGATGGTGCTGTCGTAGCTGTTCGACATGCGCTCCTTGATGCTGGTGTCCGTCACCACCGGCTTGTCGACCCCGAACAGGGACGGCTGCCAGCGGTCGAAGCTGTGCGGATAGCGGTGGCTGTAGTTCCAGTGGCTGCCCAGCGAGTGCAGCACGATCAGCTTCTTGCGCGCGCCGTCGGCGATGGCGTTCTTGAGCGGCTCGAACAGGATCTGGTCGAAATTCGAGTTGTTGGTGAAGCCGCCCAGGTTGAAGAAGGCGATCACGTCGGCCTCCTTGGCGAACACCGACACCGGCGTGTCGAATTCGCCGAACGAAATCTGGTTCGACAGCCAGAAGGTCTTGAAGCCGGCTTCCTTGTAGGCGGTCAGGAAGGACTTCTCGGCGAAGCCATCCTTCAGGCTTTGCGTGGCCGGCTTCCTGGAGATCATCACCGGCACCGACAGGCGCGTGGCGGCCACCGAGGTGATCATGTCCGGCAGCACCACCAGGTCCTTTTCCTGGCTCAGCAGGGGATTGGTGGGACGGGCATAGCCGTTGATCTGCCAGCGGTCGTAGCGCGACGATTCGCCGATCACCATCACCACCACTTCCGGCTCGTCGTTGGGCGCGGCCTGGTGGGCGCCGAAACGGAAGCGGCTGCTGCGCTGGCCCAGTTCGGCCAGGTGCTTGCGCTCCTTGTAGAAATCGATGCCGCGCGCGGCCAGGCCGAAAGGCCACGATTGCGCGAAGGCGTCCAGTTCGACCGGCAGGCGGGCCCAGTGCGGCAGCGCGCGCCACTGCCATGGCAGGTGCTGCTCGCCCGGCGCGGCCTGGTCTTCCTCGGGCACGCTGGCGCTGGCGCT
This sequence comes from uncultured Oxalobacteraceae bacterium, assembly GCA_946479705.1. The sequence goes on along the minus strand of CAMLHI010000022.1, from coordinate 567 downwards.
GGCCGCCAGCGGCTTGGCCTCGGTGCCGAATTCATAGGCATAGGCCCACAGCAGTGCCACCGAGGCCAGCACCGCCAGGGCGACCCCGCGCGAAACGTCGTCCCAGTCGAGCGCGCGGGTGCGCAGCGCGACCTTCCAGCTGGTGGCGAACCACAGCAGCACGCCGACCATCACGACGATCATGGTCCACACCGTATTGCCGAGGAACTCCATGGCTTCCTTGGGGCTGGTCTCGGCAATGATGCCCAGGTGGTGGGTGGAGATGCCCTGGCCGTAGTAGGCAATCAGGTAGACCTCGGTGGGCAGGGCCAGGAAGGCCGGCAGCAGCATCCAGTGGAACCAGGCGGGACGCTTGAACATGGCCCACACCGCCACCCAGGCGACGAATTCGATGCCCAGCACCTGCCAGGGACGCTGGATGGATTTGCCCATCAGCAGCGGCACGAAGGGTACGGCCGAGAGCACGAAGTAGGTCAGCAGCAGGTACAGGTTGGCGGGGCGAAGCAGGACGCGCATGGCTCGGGCGAGTGGGGCAAAGCGGTGATTATGGCGAGGTTTGGATTCTCG
>CAMLHI010000021.1 GCA_946479705.1 uncultured Oxalobacteraceae bacterium | reverse complement strand
AAGACGTGTTCCCGTCGGCCAGCTACCAGTACGTGCTGTACGGCATGCGCTTCAAACCGGAAGCCTGTACCGGCGTGCGCCCCGGCGACGGCGCGCGCGCCGAGGAATATTTCGCCGAAGCGGGCAAGCTGACCCGCAAGATGCTGCGCGCACTGCCCAGCAACCGCGAACTGCTCGACCACATCCGTCAGCACGGTCTGCCGCGGGTCTGAACCGTTTTACCGGCACCACTCATCACCATAACAAAAGCGAGACGATTTCCATGACCAATTCAGTTCTGCTCAACAACGTCCATCACAAGGACCTGCGCGTCATCACTTCCCATGGCCCGCAGTACACCGAGCGCGACATGTATGCCTACACCTTCCCGGCGGAATTTCGCAGCCTGCAGGCCTACTATCCGATCGTGTTCCACAAGGGGCAGGATGGCAGTTTCGACGCGCTGGCCCTGCTGGGCTTCCAGGATGGCGAAAACCTGTTCCTGAGCGACAAGGGCTGGGACGTGCCGCTGGTGCCGCTGACGATCGAACGCCAGCCCTTCATGATCGGCCGCCAGGGCGACGAACTGATGGTGCACATCGACCTGGACCACCCGCGCGTGAGCAGCACCGAAGGCGAGCGCGTGTTCCTCGAGCATGGCGGCAATACCGAATTCCTCGACCGGGCCAGCCAGGCCCTGTTCGACATCCACCAGGGTTTCGAGACCATGCCCGGATTCGTCGCCGCCCTGCAGGAATATGAGCTGCTGGAACCCTTCGTGGCCGACATCGAACTGAACGACGGCTCGCAGAACCGCCTGGCCGGTTTTTACACCATCCATGAAGAACGCCTGGCCGGGCTGGACGCCGCCGCCATCGACCGCCTGCACAAGGCCAATTACCTGCAGGCGATTTATATGCAGCTGGCTTCGCTGTCGAACTTCCGCAAGCTGATCGACCGGAAGAACGTGGTGCACGCCGGGCAAGCCCAGAGCGCCTAACGAAACCGTTCGACCCACGCCCACAGATGAGCGAGCACGCAAGCGAAAGGAACACCTGAGGTATGTCTGCTCGTCGGGAGTATCGCCAGGCCCGAGTCCGGGTCGCGCGATCATTGATGCGTGGGCGACCGCCCGTCGGCCACATTTGTCATTCAAGGCAATATTTCTGATTTATAATCTTGCTTCAATTTAATAAAATTGGAGCCCCTATGCTGCGCACATTAGCCGCTTTCCTCCTCTGCATGACAATCGGCGCGTTGCCGGTCCGTGCAGCCGACTCGCCCGACAGCCCCGGCGCCACCCTGCTGGCCTCGTTTAAGCCGCAGGCCGGCAAGATCACGCTGCCGGGCGATATCGGCACCCTCGACCTGCCGCCCACCTTCCGCTACCTGTCGCCGCAAGACACGGGTCGCCTGCTGACCGAGGGCTGGGGCAATCCGCCGTCGCCCCCGACCCTGGGAATGATCCTGCCGGCCGGGGTCAATCCGCTGTCGCCCGAGGGCTGGGGCGTGGTGGTGACCTACGACAAGGATGGCCACGTCAAGGATGACGACGCCAGCAGCATCAAGTACGACGAGCTGCTCAAGCAGATGCAGGAAGGCACCGCGAGCCGCAATGAGGAACGCAAGAACGGCGGCTACCCGGCGATGAACCTGGTCGGCTGGGCCGAAGCACCCAGCTACGACCAGGCCTCGCACAAGCTCTACTGGGCCCAGCAGCTGCACACCGAAGGCACCGGCGAGGATGGGCTGAACTACAACATCCGCGTGCTCGGCCGTGAAGGCGTGCTGGTGCTCAACGCGGTGGCCGGCATGAGCCAGATCGCCACGATCAAGAACGAAATGAAGCAAGTCACCGCCTTTACCGATTTCACCCAAGGCAATCGTTACGCCGACTTCAACAGCAGCACCGACAAGGTCGCCGAATACGGTCTCGCGGCCCTGGTGGCCGGCGGCGCGGCCGCCAAGCTGGGGCTGTTCGGCAAGCTGTTCGCGCTGCTGCTGGCTTTCAAGAAGCTCTTGATCATCGGCGGCGCCGCAGTGGTCAGCGCGGTCTACAAATTCCTCGGGCGCGAAAAGAAAGCCCCCGCGGTGGACTTGAGCAAGTCCGAATAAGGCGGCGGACATGGGCAAACTTCTGGTGTGGCTGCTCGCTGCAGGCAAAATGGGCAAGCTGCTCACCACCGGCGGCACCATGCTCTTGTCGATGCTGGTGTACAGCTGGGTGTTCGGCTGGCGCTATGCCATCGGCTTCGTGCTGCTGATCCTGATCCACGAGATGGGCCATTACCTGGCGGCGCGCCAGCGCGGGCTGGACGTGGGGGCGCCCACCTTCATTCCTTTCGTGGGGGCCTGGATCGAGCTGAAGGAATTGCCGCACGACGTGGAAACCGAGGCGTATGTCGGCTTCGCCGGGCCGCTGGCGGGCACAGCGGCGGCGCTGGCCTGTTACTTCGTGGCGCGCCAGGCCGACAGCAATCTGCTGCTGGCCCTGGCCTACTCGGGCTGCATGCTCAATCTGTTCAACCTGATCCCGATCGCTCCGCTCGACGGCGGGCGCATCACCGCCATCGTTTCTCCCAAGCTGTGGCTGGCCGGCGTGCCGCTGCTGGCGGCGCTGTTCTTCTACCGCCCCAGCCCGATGCTGATCCTTGTGGCTATCCTGGCCTACCCGCAGCTCAAGAAAGCCATCGCCGGCGATCCGGACGCGCCGCCGGGCTACTACGAGGTGGCACAGGCGACCCGGATCAACTACGCAGTCATGTACCTTGGCCTGGTGGTGTTCCTTGCCATCATGAGCTACGACCTGCACGACATGCTGGCCGGGGTCGAGAAGCACTAGGGAAGGGCCGCTTCCAGCAGGGCCGCGGTATCGGCGGCGCCCATGCTGCGCGCCAGGTCCAGCGCCGACAGGCCTTTCGATTCGCGCGCGCCGACATTGGCGCCGCGCGCGATCAGCAGCTTGACAATCTCGACCCGGTTGAACATCGCCGCCATCATCAACGCGGTCTTGCCGTCCGGCGCCATGCCTTCGACGCTGGCGCCGTGCTCAAGCAGCAATTCCACCATCGGCAGCTTGCCCTTGTAGGCCGCGCCCAGGATCGGGGTCTGGCCCATGTCGTTGAGCAGTTCCGGATCGGCTCCATGCTCGAGCAGCACGCGCGCCGCCTCCAGGTGGCCATGGTAGCTGGCCAGCATCAGGAAGCTGTCACCGCGTCCATTGCGCAGATTGGGCGGCACGCCGCGCTCCAGCAAGGGCGCCAGCCGTTCGGCGTCGCCGGCGCGCACCAGTTCGAGTACGCCTTGCAGGAAGGCCAGGGTGTCCGGTCCATGGACGGGTGGCCCGCGGCCGGCTGTGCGTTGGCATCCTGCATGGTCATGGTGTCGCCCCGTCGATGAATCGTCGAGCCGCCACCATAGCATTTCCGATCATCTTGCTACGCCCGTTTCAACGGTGGCAACGGCGCCGTGCAAATTTAGTTTGCACAAAGCATCTTCGAGCGTAGACTAGGTTTCACCATGCGCAAAGCCCATTGAGAGGAACCCATGTCCGATCTGTCTACTTTCTTCCAAAACGTCAAGCTGCCTGTGATTTCCGAGGTGGCCCATGCATTGATCCAGTCGCTCGACAACGAGGACGTCTCCGCCAAGGAAATCAGCGCGCTGATCGCGCGCGATCCCTCGCTGACGGCCAAGCTGCTGCGTCTGGCCAACAGCGCGCGCTTCGGCGCCAGCCGTGAAGTGCGCTCGCTCGACGATGCCATCGCCATGGCCGGAATGGCGCATGTGCGCACTCTGGCGCTGGCGGCCTGCTTCGCCGAAACCTTCCCCGATTTGCCCGGACTCGACACTGACGAATTCTGGAAAAGCAGCATGGCTTGCGCCGGCTACGCCAAGTGGCTGGCGGGCGGCTTGGGGGCCGATGGCCAGGATGCCTGGCTGGGCGGCATGATGGTGCGCCTGGGCGAACTGCTGATCTACCAGGCCGCGCCAAGCGCCTTCGCCGAGATCGAGGAATTGCCGCATCTGCCCGGCGCGCGCTGGCAGCGCGAACAGCGCCTGTTGGGCTTTTCCGAAGGCCAGATCACGGCCGAACTGTGCCGCCGCTGGAACTTCCCCAAGGCCATCGTGGAAGCGCTGGAATGGTCGTCCGACCCGATGGCCGCACCGCGCTTCAGCCAGCTGGCCGGGGTGGTGCACCTGGCCAGCCGCCTGGCCGACACGCCCAGTGACGATCCGGACATCATCGATACCTTGCCCGACGATGTCATGCAGGCGTTGCAGGTCGACCGCGCCTGGATGAAAAAGAAATTCCCCGCGCACAGCACCTTCTCGGCGGCTGCCTAAGCTCCTCGCCGGCGCCGGCCTTGCACGCTCGCGCCCACCACCGCCAAGCCTGCCAGCAGCATTGCCACGCTGGCAGGTTCAGGCACCGGCGAGAGCTGGACCACCGCCTCCGTCACCAGACCCAGCCCTCCGGTCACGGCCTCGGCGCCGGATTGCAAGCGGCCGCCAATGCTGCGGCTGACGCTGGTGTCGTAGGCATAGGTCCCATTGACGCAGAAGTTGTATAAAAGCTCGGCGTTGAGCCAGCCGCTGAAGTAGGCTTTGGACGAGGCCGCACTGATGCCGCCGGCATCGCTGGCGTCCACACTGACCTCGGCGGTGACGAGTAGCTCAGAGTACGGCGTCAGGGTAAAGTGGATCTCGGTCAGATTCCATGACTTGAAATAGACATTGGGCAGCGACGGATCGGTATAGCTGGCCGCCGAGGTCCAAGGGTCCGCCCCGCCGCTGGTGGTGGCCTGGCCGAAGGACCGGGTCACACTGCTGGTGCCCGCGGCGTAAATCGTGTCGTCTTCGATTTGCATGGACAAGGTGCCGTAAGAACTCTGGCTCCTGGTCTGCGTTGACGTGATGTGCATGGCCGGCGTGATGCCGTCGTTCGGGTCGAGATCGACCAGCTCGAAGGCGAGCTGGGCGAGCGAGGCTTGGGCGGAGGCCGACTGGGCCTGCGCCGGGGCGACGCTTGCAGCGGCGGCGGCCAGCACCAGGCTGGCGATAGGGGAAATGCATTGCGGCATGGTCGACCTCGGCACGAGAGCAATTGAACAAGGAAGTTTAATTGATAACCATGACAGGTTTTCAATCGTGCACGGGTATATCTGGCCGGTGTTGCGCGGTCGCCGCGCTCAGCGGCGCGACTTGGGCTACCGGGCCGGGCCGGCGGGCGCGTCGAGCAGCAAGGTCTGGATATCGTTGAACAGCACGTCCGGCATCAGATAGGCAGTGGTGTAGATTTCGCGCACCTGGCCGGCCGTATCGATCAGGAACAGTTTGAGCAGGTGGTTGCGCAGGCGCGTGGGCTTGCCCTGTGCGTCGAGGGTGACCGACACGTCCTGGCCAAAGGCGTCGATGATCGGCTTGAGTTCGCCGACCGAGCGCGTGGTCAGGAAGTGCCAGCGCAAGGGACTGGCCGGATCGGCAAGCTTGCCCGCATAGGCGCGCATGGCTTGCGGGGTGTCGTTGCCCGGGTCGAAGGATAGGCTCACCAGGCGCACCCTGCGTGCCAGCGCCTGCCTGGCCAGCAAGCGCTCGCGCAAGTCGCTGAAGGTTTGAAACGCCAGCGGACAACCTACGGGATCGACGCAGTAGGTGTACATGAAACTGAGCAAGGTGACCTTGCCGATCATGTACTGTTTCAGGCGAGCGCTGCGCCCATCGCTGTCGAGCACATTACCGTCCGCGGCCGGCTGGATGGTATGCAGCACATAACTGCCCGGCCCCGGCGCCACGAACTGCTGGCGCGGCCTGGCGGCCGGCGCGTCCAATGGCCCCGCCCAAGCTAAGCCGATGCTGGTGCCAAGGACGATGCCGAGGCAGATACCAAAGCGAACGCTGTCGAGCGCCGCGCGGATGCGATCAAGCATGCCCGTGCCGAAAATCACTTCCTTCAGCGCGCCGCCACGCCCGGCCGGCCCACGGCATCGATGGCCACCGCACTGCCCGGCTTGGCCGTGAACTTCATGTGGTGAGCGCGGCCCAGTTTTTCCTTGGTGAAGTCGATCTTCCATTGCTCCTTCAGGTCCTTGCCATCCCAGCTGAACAGCTTGACGAACTGCTCGTCGTCGGCGCCCTGCTTGTCCCAGTTGGCCAGCAGGCTGCTGCTGACGTACACACGCTTGCCGTCCCAGCTCTGGCTGATCATATTGACCTGCTTGCCCGTGACTTTTTCATAGACCTGCCTAGGGGCCTCCGGATTGCTCAGGTCGAACAGCCGCGTCTTGCCATCCATGAAGGTGTTGACCCACAGGCTCTTGCCGTTGGCCGCGATGGAGATGTCCACCGGCAGCGGGGTCTTGGCCGGGTCGCCGATGGCCGCTACGTCCCGGGCCTGCCATTCCCCCTTGGCATCCTGCTTGACCAGCCAGAGCCTGGAGGTGAGCGCCGAGGCGGTGATGGCCCAATTGTCGCCATCGTTGAGCGACCAGCGGATTTCCAGCGGGGCGCCGGGAGTGTTGAACACTTTCTGCGGCTTCATGGTCTTGGCGTCCCACAGCACCATGGTGTTGCCGAACTGCTTCATGGCCGCCGGATTGGCGATCAGCTTGCCCAGCTCCGTCATGTAGTTGCGCTGGCCGGTGAAGCTGGAAGTCAGCATGACATTCTTTTGCGGATTGATGGCGATGTCGTAGCCGTAACCGTCGCCGGCCACGCCGCCCACGGTGCCGGTGGGGAGGGCATGGCGCGCGACGAACTTGCCCTGGTTGTTGTACACCGCCAGCCCGGTCGTGCCGCCGTGGTCCTTGCTGTTGGACAGGCTGCCGATCAGCATGCGCCCGGGGATCGGGTAGAAGGTATGCGGCCCGGCATAGCCGCTCGTTTGCGCCAGGTCGGTAATGGTGTTGACCAGCTTGGGCCTGGCGGGATTGGTGCCGACGTCGAACACGAAGATGCTGGAATCGTCGAGCCGGCCGGCCCACAGGTATTTGCGGTCGTCGGTAAAGCCCATGTGGTGCGCTTCGCCGCGCCCGGGCACCGAGACCGTGTCGACCACCTTGCCGTAGCTGGCCGACTGGGGATTGACGTCGATGGTGACGAGCTTGTCCTTGCCGTCGCCCAGGCCTTCGACCCCGAGCGTCCACACGTGCAGGTAGTCTTCCTGCCCTTTGATCAGGCTGGCCAGATAGGGGGAATTGCAGGTTTCGTCCGCCGCCGCGGGCGGTATGGCGATACACAGCCCCAGCAGGACAAGACAGGCCGCCAGCAGCCGCCGGCGCACGATGGATAGGCGCTTCATGCGATTCCTCCAATAATTTACTGATGGAACACAACCAGGAGCGGACCGGCATGCAGGCCGGATGGGTTCCCCCATGATAGAGTCGTCCTGGCGATAGCAAGCCGTCTATATCGACAGGGATTGAGCCAGATCAAACCAACCTTTCCGACCATGCCGACTTTATTGATTACACCCATTGTTTTTCTGTTTACGGCCGTCTTGCTCGTGCCGCTGGCGCAGCGCCTGCGGCTCGGTTCCGTGCTGGGCTACCTGATCGGCGGCTGCCTGATCGGGCCGTGGGGCCTGGCCCTGATCCGCCAGCTCGACCTGATCGGCCACGTGGCCGAAATCGGCGTGGTGCTGATGCTGTTCCTGATCGGCCTGGAACTGCAGCCGCGCAAGCTGATGGAGATGCGCACCCTGGTGATCGGCGGCGGCAGCGGGCAGATGCTGCTATGCGGCGCGGCGCTGGCCGCGCTCGGCTGGCTGATGGGCATGGCGCCGGCCGGGGCGGTGGTGGCCGGCATTGCGCTGGCGCTGTCGTCGACCGCCATCGTGGTGCAGAACATGCGCGAGCGCCACCTGAACAATACCCCGGCCGGCACCGCCGCCTTCGCCGTCCTGCTGTTCCAGGACATGGCCGCCATTCCCCTGCTGGTGGCCATTCCCCTGCTCGGCGCGAGCGACGGCGACGGCGGCTTCAACGTGCTGCGCGCCGGCGGCGCCGTGCTGGCCGTGCTGGTGATCGGCCGCTACGCCATCCGCCCCGCCCTGCGCCTGATCGCCAGGACCGGCCTGCGCGAAATCTTCACCGCCTTCGGGCTGCTGCTGGTGCTCGGTATCGCCCAGCTGATGAGCATGGCCCACCTGTCGATGGGCCTGGGCGCCTTCCTGGCCGGCGTGCTGCTGGCCAGTTCCGAATACCGCAAGGCGCTCGAAACCGACCTGGAACCGTTCAAGGGATTGCTGCTGGGCCTGTTTTTCACCTCGGTGGGCATGTCCATGAATCTCGGCCTGCTGGGCGAGGCGCCGCTGCGCATCGTGGCCCTGACGGCCGGCTTCATGGCCGTCAAGATGCTGCTCACCGGGCTGCTGGCGCGCCTGCTGCCGGTGGCGCCGGTGCAGCGCTGGCCGCTGGCCGGCCTGCTCGCGCAAGGCAGCGAATTTGCCTTCGTGGTGCTGGCTTCGGCCCAGCAGGCCAGGCTGCTGCCGGCGCAGTGGAACGACCAGCTGGTGCTGGCGGTGGCGCTGTCGATGGCGCTCACGCCGCTGGCGGTGATGCTCGGCAGTGCGATCGGCAACGCCATGCACGGCAAGCCGGGACGCGAGGCCGACCGCATCGAACCCGACGACGGCGCCCGCGTCATCATCGCCGGCTTCGGGCGGGTCGGCCAGATCGCCGGCCGCATGCTGATGGCCTCCGGCATCAAGGTGACCGTGCTCGACAACGACCCCGACCTGGTCGACCTGCTGCGCCGCTTCGGCTTCCGGGTGTTCTATGGCGACGCGACCCGGCTCGACCTGATCCATGCGGCCGGCGCAGGCAAAGCCGAGCTCTTGATCAACGCCATCGACGACGTCGACAGCAACCTGGCGCTGACCGATCTGGTGCGCAGCCACTTCCCGCAGCTGAAGATCGTGGGGCGCGCGCGCAACATGAGCCACGTGGCCGAACTGCGCAAGCGCGGCGTGGACCTGATCGAACGCGAGACCTTCGAATCGTCGCTGCGGCTCGGGCGCCATGCGCTCGAACAGCTGGGGCTGGACGCGGACGCGGCCGAGCGTGCGCGCATGAAATTCCGCGCCCACAACCTGGCCTCCATGGACGACATCCTGCCGCACATCGGCGACGAGCCGGCCATGATCTCGATTTCCCAGGCCGCGCGCGACGAGCTGGCCGCCTCGTTCGAGCAGGACCGCCGGGCTACTTCAGAAAGTCGATGAAGGCGCGCAGGCTGGCCGGCATATTGCGCCCGCTCGGGTAGTACAGGTAAAAGCGCTCGGGCGGCGGCGCGTACGGCGCCAGCAGCTGCACCAGCGCGCCGCTGTCGAGGTGCGGGCGGGCATAGCCGGCGTAGGTGTAGCAGATGCCGGCCCCGTCCAGCGCCGCCTGGGCGATGGCGCCGAAATCGTCCAGCAGCAGCGCGCCTCCGGTGGCGATGGCGACCGGGTGGCCGTCGTGCTGGAAGTCCCAGCGGTACACCGCGCCGCTGGGAAAGCGCAGCTGCAGGCACTGGTGGCCGAGCAGCTCGTCCGGGCGGGCCGGGACGCCGTGCGCGGCCAGGTAGGCCGGCGACGCGCACACCACGAACTCGATGGGCGGGCCGACCGGCACGGCCACCATGTCCTGCTGCAGCAGTTCGCCGAAGCGCATGCCGGCGTCGAAACCCTGCTCGACGATATCGACCACCGCGTCGCTGCTGACGATTTCCAGCGCAATCTCCGGATAGGCCGCGCGCCATGCCGCCAGGCGCGGCGCCAGCACCAGCTGGGTTGCCGGACGCGGCACGTTCAGGCGCACCCGCCCGCGCATCTCGGTGCGCTCCACATTCAAGTCATCCAGCGCCAGCGCGATCTCGCCCAACGCCGGCGCCAGCCGCGCCAGCAGGCGCGCGCCCGCCGCGCTCGGGCTGACGCTGCGCGTGGTGCGGTTGAGCAGGCGCACGCCCAGGTCCTGTTCCAGCCTCGCCACCGTATGGCTCAGCGCCGAGGCCGACAGGTTCAGCTGCGCCGCCGCCTTGCGAAAGCTGCGCAGGCGGGCCACGTGGAAAAACGCTTGCAGGCTATCGAGGTCGCGCTTCATTGATGAAATTTTGTCAGTAGTGTGCTGATCATTGTAGCAATTGTTGCGTCAATTGATGAGCGCCATACTTCCTGGACGGACAACTACTTGAAGGGACTTTCACATGGCGGCATTCGACAACTGCGTTGCACTGGTCACTGGCGGGTCTTCCGGCATCGGCCTGGCCAGCGCGCACGCCCTGCTGGCGCAAGGGGCGCGGCGCGTCTACATCGCCGGACGCGATGGCGACCGTCTGGCCGGCGCGGCGCATGCGCTGGGCGAGCGCGCCGTGGCCATCGCCGCCGACGTGGCGCAGCCGGCCCAGCTCGAACGGGTGCGCGAAGCCATCGGCGCGCGCGGCGACCGCCTCGACGTGCTGTTCGCCAATGCCGGCGTGGCGCACAACAACCTGCTCGGCGAGACCGGCGAAGCGCAGTTCGACGCCATCTTCGACACCAATGTGCGCGGCGTATTCTTTACCGTCCAGACCATGCTGCCGCTGCTCAAGGACGGCGCCAGCATCGTGCTCAATGCCTCAGTGGCGGGCAACAAGGGCATGGCCAACCTGAGCGTGTACAGCGCCTCGAAGGCAGCGGTGCGCGCCTTCGCGCGCGCCTGGGCGACCGACCTGAAGCCGCGCGGCATCCGCGTCAACACTGTCAGCCCGGGCGTGACGGAGACGCCGATCCTGGCGCGCGGGCTGGGCATGGACGCCGCCGCCATCGCCGGCGTGCAGGGATATCTGGCGATGGCCGCGCCGGCCGGACGCATGGCCCAGCCGGAGGAGATCGCCAATGCCGTGCTGTTCCTCGCCTCCGCCGCGGCCAGCTATGTCAATGGCGTGGAATTGAGCGTGGACGGCGGACTGTCGCAGGTGTAGCGGATAAGTTGATGGAACTTCCCTGCTGGCGCGCGCTCCAAGGATGGACAGCCAACCAAGGAGCGCCGCCATGTCCCGCCAGTACATCGATTGCCGTGAATTCCCCAGCGAAGCCAACTGCACGGTGGCGATTGCCGCCGATGACGAAACCGAATTGCTTGAGGCGGCAGCGCAGCATGCCACCGCCGTGCACGGTCATGCCGATTCACCGCAGCTGCGCGATCAGCTGCGCCATCTCATTCGCGATGGCACGCCGCCCGAAGCGTCGCCCCTGCTCAACCTGCCCGCGGTTGCGCAGGAAGGCGCGGCCTCGACGCCGTACTGAGGTGGTACGGGCGCTAGCGGTACTGGTAGCGCGGCCAGCCTAGCGCGATCGGCCGTACATCCAGCCGCAGCCGGTACACCGACACCGCTTCGGACGTGGCCGAGGCGTAGCCGATGCTGTCGGGCGCGCGCCGGAAACGGAACTCGAAGCCGAGCGGCGCGCCCCCCTCGCGCGGGCCGTCGAAGGCCAGCCCGACGGCGTCGCGCTGGTCGCTGTCGATCAGCTTGCTCATCAGGTCGACCACCGTGGTGTTGCCGAGAATATCGGCCGCGTACAGCGGCTCGGTGTAGGACGGGTCGGCCGGGTCGAGCTTGCCGTCGCGCTTGTCGTCCGACGGCGTGAAGGCGCCGGTGGCAAGGTTGATGCGGTCGCCCTTGTCGAGGTAGCTGATGACGGCGTCGCGCACGTTGAAGGCGCTTTGCTTGCTGTCGGTGGTGGCGTGGCTCATGTCGAGCACGGCCACCCCCTTGTAGCCGATGACTTCAGCGTCGCGCCCCGGCCCCACCACGATGGCGGTGTTTTCGTCCACGCCCAGCCCGAGCCGGTAGCCTTTCGCCAGCAGCACCGGCAGCATGCGCGCGAAGCGGCCGCGCACCAGGAAGTGCTGGTCGACAAAGACGTCGGGGCCGATGAAACCCAGCCCGGGGGCGATGTCCTGGCCGTCCACGATCCCGCTCTGCAGGGTGGCCAGCACCGGGCGCGTCTTGTAGAACATGGTGCTGCTCATGATGGCCGCGCCGGCGCTGGTGCCGGCGATGACGCCGCCGCGCCGGTACAGGTCCCAGACGGCGTCGAGCACGCGGCTGGGACTGCCGTCCGGCTGGCGCAGCGCGTCGGTGATGCGGGCCTGGTCGCCGCCGGCGAAGTAGACGCCGCCGGCGCCGCGCAGCGCGGCCACGTTGGCCTCGTCATTGGCGGCCTTGCGCACGTCGCCGGGCAGGCGCGGCGCCACCGGCAGCACGAAGGCGCTGGCGCCGTAGCTGTTGAGGTAGCTGACGATATTGCCGCCGGACTTGAGCGGGTTGCCGGCCGCGGCCGGGATCACGGCGATGCGCGCGCCCTTGCCGCCAGCCAGTGCGACGATGCGCTCCCACACGGGGGCGGTGTCGGCACGCAGCGCGCCACCGATGATGACGAGGTGGCCGGCCGGCGCGGCGCCGGCCCCGGCGGCGCCCGGCTGGGCCGCGACCGGCTGGAAGGCCAGCACGGCCACGATGGCGAGGGCGTGTACATACGATTGGATCGACTTCATGCGGATAACTCCGGGCGGTGCGGGGTCTCGCACTATACCAAGGGAATGCGCCGAGCACGCCTGCCTGCGCGTTCCATGCGGCGCGGCTATACTGGCCCTTCGTCGCTGTCGATGTTTCAACCTTTCAAGGAGATCCCATGAGTATCGAGAATGTGCTGTACCGCGCCAAAGCCAGCTCCTCGGGCGGCCGTGAAGGCACGTCGCGCAGTTCGGACGGCGTGCTGGACCTGAAGCTGACCACGCCGAAGGAACTGGGCGGCGCCGGCGCCACCGGTACCAATCCGGAGCAGCTGTTCGCGGCCGGTTACTCGGCCTGCTTCCTGGGCGCGCTGAAGTTTGTAGCGGGCAAGGAAAAGGTCGCGCTGCCGGCCACCCTGAGCGTCACCGGCGAAGTGGGCATCGGCGCCATCCCGACCGGCTTCGGCATCGAGGTCGACCTGACCATCGCCGCACCCGGCATGCCCCAGGAGCAACTCCAAGCCCTGGTCGACCAGGCCCATATCGTCTGCCCTTACTCGAACGCCACGCGCGGCAATATCGACGTGCGCCTGCATGTGACGAGCTGATCTTCCCGCCGCGCCCGGCGCCGTGCACGGCGCACGGGTGCCGCCTGTCTCCTGGGCGTGTCCCTCACGCCACGAAATTTGCCTCATTACACGCGGCAACTGGCGCTAAAATACTTGCACTGCATAATTTTGCGCAAGGACCAGCCCGATGAGAATCCGCGCCCTGTCGTCGGCCAGCCTGTCGCGCCGTTTCGCCCTGGCCGCCGCGCTGCTCACGGCGGCGGCGGTGCTGCTGATTGCCTTGGTATCGTTCTGGCTGATCAATCAGCAGCGCGCCCGCGCCAGCCTGCAGCAGGAACAGCGTGAAATCGCCGTCCATGCGCGCACCCTGGCCACCACCTTGAGCACGCTGTCGCTGCGCATCGCCGACGCCGCCGCCAATCCGATCCTGACCACCGCCCTGGTCGACCCGCTCGAGCGCCAGCGCTACCTGCGCCCTTTCCTGGACAGCTTGCGCCAGGTCCACACCGTGCCCTTGCAGGTGGCGCTGACCGATATCGACGGCAAGCTGATCGCCAGCAACAGCGCCCAGCCCTTCAGCAGCCAGGAGCTGGCCTGGCTGCGCGAACGCGTCGCGCGCGGCAATGACGAAGCGGCCATCCTGCCGGGCCAGCCCGGGCCGCACCTGATGGGCCTTGAATTCGTGCGTCCGCCGCGCGCCGCCGTGCCGGGCGGGGTGCTGGTCTACAAGCTCAGCCTGGCGGACCTGGAACCGGCCCCGTGGATCAGCTTTGCCTGGGACGGCTACAGCATGCACCACGTGGCCGCGCCGGAATTGCGCAGCGTGCCCGTGCGCGTGCCGCCCGAGATGGCCGCGCTGCACCTGCGCCTGGAAGCGGACACGCGCGCCCTGCACGATGCGCTGGCCCAGCCGTCCCTGCAATATGCCGGCATCGTGGCCATGGCGCTGGCCCTGGCCGGGATCGTGTACCTGGCCGGCAGCCGCGTGGCCGACCGGCTCACGCGCGACCTGCGCCAGCTGGAAGTGTTTTCCAGCAGCCTGGGCGACATCGACGAGGCGCCGCGCCACGTGGAGCTGGTCGGCAACAGCGACGTCAGCAGCCTGGCCCATTCGATCAACCGCATGCTCGACCGCCTGCACCAGCAGCGCACCCGCCTGCACAGCGAGCGCCAGCGCTTCTACCAGCTGGCCAACACGATTCCGCAGATGGCCTGGATCGCCGAACCGGACGGCACCCTGAGCTGGTTCAACGAACGCTGGTACGAGTACACCGGCACCACCCCGGCCGACATGGAGCACCACGGCTGGAACAAGCTGCACGATCCGGCCGTGCTGCCGGCCGTCACGCGCGACTGGAAGGCCGCGCTGGCCAGCGGCAAGGCGCTCAGCATGACCTTCCCGCTGCGCGGCGCGGACGGGCGCTACCGGCGCTTCTTCACGTCCTTCGCGCCGCTGCGCGACAGTGAGGGCAACATCACCCACTGGTTCGGCACCAATACCGACATGACCCAGATCGAGCAGGCCGAACGCGCGGTGCGGCGCAGCGAGGAGCGCTTGCAGCAGGGCCTGGTGGCGGCGCGCATGGCGGTGTGGGAATGGACCGTCGCCAGCGGCGCGCTGAGCTTCGCGGCCAACCTGGCGAGCGTGTTCGGGACCGCCTTCACGTCCATGGAGCAAGCCTGGGCGCTGATCGCGCCGGACGACCTGGCGCCGCTGCGCGCGGCCATCGCCGGCGCGCTGGCCACCCAGGGCGACTACCATGCGCTGGTGCGCGTCATCCGCGCCGGCGACGGCGAGCTGGTCTGGCTGGATCTGCGCGGCCGCGCCGGCAGCGATGGCGCCGGCGCGCCCGCCGTGCACACCATCGCCATCGATGTGAGCGAGCGCAAGCGCGCCGAGGAAGCGCTGCGCCTGGCCGACCAGCGCAAGGACGAGTTCCTGGCCATGCTGGCGCACGAATTGCGCAATCCGCTGGCGCCGATCAGCAGCGCGGCCGCCATGCTGAGCCTAGCCTACGCGCATGAACCGCGGGTGCGCCAGATCGCCGCGATCGTGGCGCGCCAGGCGGCCCACATGAGCCGCCTGGTGGACGAGCTGCTGGACGTGTCGCGCGTTACCCACGGCCTGGTGACGGTGCAGCGCGAGCTGGTCGACCTGCGCCCGCTGGCCAGCGAAGCGGCCGAGCAGACCCGTCCGCTGGCCGAAGCGCGCGCCCAAATGATCCGGGTCGCCCAGCCGGCGCAGCCGGTATGGGTGCGCTGCGACCGCATCCGTCTGGTACAGGTGCTCACCAATCTGCTGAACAATTCGGTCAAGTATTCGCCCCCGGGCGAGTCGATCGCGCTGAGCCTGTCGACCGAGTCCGGCATGGCCGTGCTCAGCGTGAGCGACCAGGGCGCCGGCATCGGAGCCGACCTGCTGCCGCAAGTGTTCGACCTGTTCATCCAGGGCAAGCGCACGCTCGACCGGGCCGGCGGCGGGCTCGGCCTGGGCTTGCCGCTGGTGCGCAAACTCGTCGAGCTGCATGGCGGCAGCGTCAGCGCGGCCAGCGCGGGCGAGGGCCTGGGCAGCACCTTCACCGTGCGCCTGCCGCTCGATGTGGAAACCCGCCCCGGCCCGGCCGAACCGGCGGCCGCCGGCGCGGCGCCGCCGCGGCGCCCCTTGCGCCTGCTGGTGGTGGACGACAATGTCGATGCCGCCGACAGCCTGGCCATGCTGCTCGATGTCGATGGCCATCAGGCGCAGGTGGCGTATTCGGGTTCGGCGGCGCTGGAACTGGCCGCGGCCGCGCAGTTCGACGCCCTGCTGCTCGACATCGGCATGCCCGAAATGGATGGCTACGAACTGGCGCGCCGCCTGCGCGCGGCCGGCGTGCCCGGCCAGCTGGTGGCGGTGACCGGCTACGGTCAGGACCAGGACAGGGCGCTGACACGCGCGGCCGGCTTCGACGCCCACCTGATCAAGCCGATCGACCGCGCGGCGCTCGGACGACTGCTCGATCAGCTGCAGCCCACGTAGGATCTGCGCGCGCCACACGGGACGCCGCGATCGGGGCCGGGCGGACGCCGGACGCCGGCGGCCGCGAAATTGCATCCTTGATTATTTTCCAACTGCCAGGCTTGGCCCGATTTTTGCTGCCTTAATTGGTATGCGCGCCGCCACCCACCCCGAAGCCGAACCGATCCAGCGAATCGTCAAGATCCGGCGCGACTACAACACCTGGG
>CAMLHI010000020.1 GCA_946479705.1 uncultured Oxalobacteraceae bacterium | reverse complement strand
AGCGGCCGAAGGGCGCGCCATGGATGGCCTGGGCCAGCCCGATCGGATTGGCCGCGGGGACCAGGATCACTTCGCCCTGCAGCTGGGGTTCCAGCCGCGCCAGTTCCTTGCGCAGGAACTGGGCCACCAGCATGGGCGGCACTTCATCGGCGTGCAGCGAGGCCTGGATATACACTTTCTTGCCGCGCCCGGGCGTGCCGAAGTGGTAGCTGGTCAGCTGGCAGTGCATGCTGCTGCCGGGGAGGGAAACGTCGTGGGTTTTTACGTGCATGGCAGTTAGCGGTTGTGGCATCGATGGCAAGTGTGGCACAAATCCGGCGTGCCGAACACGGCGACATTGATCCCGAATCCAGCGTATCATTTGCCTACGGGCTACTGAAATAACATGCAACATTGTACTTACGTGCAATGGCCCCGATAAAAGGAATGACGACCGATGCTGAAATTGGCCTGCCGATATGCAGGAATTCTTCTGATGGCGCTGAGCGCCACCGTGCAGGCAAAGCCGCAAGCGCCCGTCCAGGAACAGGCGCAACCGCGTGGACAAAACACCCCGGCGCCCGTCGTGGACAGGCCGCCCGCGCCGGTCATCGTGATCAACAAGCCGCAGCCTGCGCCGAAAGGTTCGCTCGTCATCATCGGCGGCGGCCTGCGCGGCGAGAACGCGCCGGTGTGGCAGCGCATCGTGGCGCTGGCCGGCGGTCCGGGCGCCAAGATCGCGGTGTTCGGCACCGCGTCGAATAATCCCGAGCGCGCCGCGCTGGCCGACGTCGAACAGCTCAACGCCTACGGCGCCGATGCCTTCGTGGTACCGGTGGCTGGGCGCGTCGGCAACGATGCGCGCATGCCGGCCAACGACGCGGAACTGGCCAAGGAAGTGGCGGCGGCGGGCGGCGCCTTTTTCGTGGGCGGCGACCAGGCCCGCATCACCGCGGCCCTGCGCAAGCCGGACGGCACCAATACCGTGGTGCTCGACGCCCTGTGGGAGATGTACCGGCGCGGCGGCGTGATCGCCGGCACCAGCGCCGGCGCGGCCATGATGAGCAAGACCATGTTCTACCAGGTGCGCTCGGTGCTCTCGACCTTGAAGCGCGGCGTGGCCGACGGCATGGAACTGTCCTATGGCCTGGGCTTTATCGGCGACGACATCTTCGTCGACCAGCACCTGCTGGTGCGCGGGCGCTTCGCGCGCATGCTGCCGGCCATGCTGGCCAAGAACTACAAATTCGGCCTGGGCATCGACGAGAACACGGCGATGATCATTTCGCCCGACCGCGACGTGGAGATCATCGGCTACAAGGGCGCGCTGCTGCTGGACCTGAGCGAGGCGAGTACCGATGCGGGCGCCTTCAATGTCAGCAACGTCAAGATCAGCTATCTCGACAACGGCGACCACTACAGCTTCGAGACCCACACGGCCACGCCCTCGCCCGACAAGGCCGAGGGCAAGTTCGATCCGAAGTCGCCCTACTACCGCGGGCCGCTGTTTACCGCCGATATCCTCGGCCACACGGCGGTGGTGGACCTGATGACCAAGCTGGTCGACAGCGACCAGCAGGAAGCCATCGGCATCGCCTTCGGCAGCCCGCGCGACCTGCAGCCCGACCTCGGTTTCGAGTTCCGCTTCAGCCGCACCAAGGAATCCGTGGGCTATGCCTCGGCCATCTACGATGCCTATTCGGCCTACTACCTGCGCATGGACGTGCGGCCGATTACCATCAAGCAGCCGTTCTACGAGTACCGCAATGCCGTCGCGCCGGTACCCGAGCCGGCTCCACCCGCACCAGTGCCCGCACCCGCGCCGGCCCGCAAGCCGGGGCTGCGCCACTAGCATGCATGGTATGTACGTGCGCCAGCGTACAGATCTGGTTATCGATTGCTCATATTCTGGAATGGTTACTGAATCGAAAAGTTTCCCCACCCATTCCAGAAGAGGTCAAAACCATGAACAAATTACTCGTCACCCTGATCGCCGGTCTGTTTGCCACCTCCGTCTACGCCCAGACCCCTGAAGTAGCCAAGGCGGAAGTCAAGGCCGAGAAGACCGTCGCCAAGGCGGAAGAGAAGGAAGCCAAGGTCGATGCCAAGGCCGACGAAAAAGTCACCAAGGCGCATGCCAAGGCCGACGCCAAGAAGGCCAAGGCCCATGCCGACGCCGTGAAAAAGCACGCTGACGCCAGCGCTGACGTGGCCAAGGCCGACCCGGAAGACAAGATGAAGGCCGAAGCCAAGGCCGAGAAGAAGGTCGGCGAAGCGAACCTGAAGGCCGAGAAGAAGATGATCAAGGCCGACAAGAAAGCCGAGAAAGTCGCCGTCGAGGCGTCGGCCGACAAGGCGGAAGCTGCCGCCAAGACCAAAGAGAAAAAGATCGAAGCCGCGGCCGACGTGAAGAAGGCCGCTGCCAAGTAAGCTGTGCGGGCCGCGGACCTCGAAAAACCTCTGCAGCCATGGCATGATGTCGGCGTACCTATCTTGATGACTCAGCCATGATGAAACCCAATCCGTATGCCGCCCAGGAGCGCGAAGCCAAGCCGTCCAGGCTTGGCGATATGATGCAAATCATGGAGCGGCATATTGACTTCACCGCGCTTGCCGCCTCGGTCGATCAAGCGGCACCGCGACCGGGGCGAGAACGCGGAGGTCGTCCGCCGTTTCCGACCGAAGTGATAGTGCCCATTTTGCGGATCCAGCAATTGTTCAACCTCTCCGACGAGCCGGTGGAATTCCAGCCGTTGGACCGCTTGAGTTTCCAGGGCTGCACGGGTCCGTGCGCGACGCTGGAGCGATCATACAACGCGAGGCATTGAGTGCAGTTCGTCACCAATGGTCCCGACATCCCTGATGCACTCTTGCAGGCACACGAGGAAGGCCGCGTGGTGTTTTTCTGTGGAGCTGGCATTTCCTATCCCGCCGGCCTGCCAGGCTTTAGTGGACTGGTGGATGAAATTTACCGGCTTAACGGCACGACACTTTCAGACATTGAGCGTGAGGCGTTCAAGCGCGGGCAGTTCGACGCCACACTTGACCTGCTCGAACGACGCCTCCCCGGACAGCGCCTGGCCGTCCGTCGAGCACTTGCTCACGCGCTGAAACCTAATCTCCGCCGCAAGGGGGCCACCGATTCGCAGGCTGCGCTGCTGTGCTTGGCGCGAAGCCGCGAGGGCGCGTTGCGGCTTGTCACCACCAACTTCGACCGCGTATTTCATGTGGCGGCGAAACGCACGGGCCAAGCTTTCCAAACTTACGCCGCGCCAATGCTGCCGGTCCCAAAGAACAGCCGCTGGAACGGGCTGGTCTATCTGCACGGACTGTTACCTGAAAAGTTGGACGACACATCCCTTAATCGTCTGGTGGTGACAAGTGGTGATTTTGGCTTAGCCTACCTCACCGAACGCTGGGCGGCACGCTTTGTGAGCGAGCTGTTTCGAAACTATGTGGTCTGCTTTGTGGGCTACAGTATCAACGACCCGGTACTGCGCTACATGATGGATGCATTGGCAGCCGACAGAATGCTGGGCGAGGTTACGCCGCAGGCCTGGGCGCTGGGCGATTGCGAGCCAGGACAAGAGTCCCGGAAAACCCTCGAATGGGAAGCCAAGGGTGTCACACCCATCCTTTATAGCGTACCCGCAACTAGTTACGACCACTCAGCGTTGCACAAGACCCTGCACGCTTGGGCAGACACTTACCGCGATGGGGTACAGGGCAAAGAGGCGATCGTCGTCAAACATGCCCTAGCCCGGCCGCAAGCCAGCACACAGTCAGACAACTTCGTTGGCCGGATGCTGTGGGCCTTGTCGGACAAGTCTGGACTGCCGGCTAAACGATTTGCTGATTTCAACCCCGCCCCATCACTGGACTGGCTGCTGGAGTCCTTTGCGGACGAGAGGTTTGGGCGCGGCGATCTGGCACGTTTCGACGTGACGCCGCGCGAAGATACCGATTCCAAACTGCGCTTCAGCCTGATTCGTCGACCCGCGTCCTATGACCGCGCACAACCAATGTCGCTGGCCTCTGGAGGCGTCACCGGCACCCAGTGGGATGACGTGATGTTCGAACTGGCTCGCTGGCTAGTGCGCCATTTAAATGACGTGAGGCTGCTCATCTGGATTGCGGAACGCGGTGGAAAGCTGCATGACCGATGGCTGTGGCTGATCGAACTCGAACTAGATCGGTTTGCTTCACTGGAGCGTGACGGAAATACTTCAGAGCTGGATGAAATTCGCTTGCACTCCCCTGAGGCCATTCCTGGGCCCTTAATGCGTACCTTGTGGCACCTTTTGCTGAGCGGCCGGGTGAAATCGCCTTGGCACGATCCAGACCTGTATCGTTGGAAAGGTCGTCTTAAGAGAGAGGGACTTACAACTCCACTACGCCTGGAGTTGCGCGAACTGCTCGCGCCTCAGGTAACGTTGAAGAGGCCGTTTCGTTGGGGCGACGCCGACTCGAGCACTGGCGTGCCCACGCGAATCGGGCAGTTAGTCGACTGGGAACTCGTGCTGGCCGCAAATCATGTGCACTCGGCTCTACGCGACATCGAAGACGAGCGCTGGGGGGCTTCCTTGCCGCTGCTACTTGAGGACCTACAGCAACTGTTGCGCGATGCATTGGACCTATCGCGGGAGTTGGGTGCGGCCGACGACCGTAGTGACCGCTCTTACTGGGACCTTCCCTCCATTACGCCACACTGGCAAAACCGGGGTTTCCACGACTGGGTGAGCTTGATCGAATTGCTGCGTGATGCGTGGATAGCCGTTCGTGCGAGCGATGGTACGCGCGCGACACGAATCGCCTCTGCATGGTTTGAGTTGCCGTATCCCTGCTTCAAACGCTTGGCCCTGTTTTCCGCCAGCCAGGATGAATGCGTCCCGCCCAAACAATGGGTGGATTGGTTGTTGGCCGATGGCACGTGGTGGCTTTGGTCCACGAATACAGGACGGGAGGTTTTTAGGTTGTTCGTACTTCAGGGACGGCATTTGTCGGGGGACGCACAGGAACGTCTTGAGGTGGCGATCCTTGCAGGCCCACCGCGCGAGATGTATCCGGAAGACCTGGAGTCGGATCGGTGGCAGGGCTTCGTTGCTCGCTCCGTCTGGCTGCATTTGGCCAAACTGAACGAATCAGGCCTCGCATTGGGGGCGGCCGCAAAGGCCCGCTTGGAAGACATATCCAACGCACACCCTCAATGGCAGTTAGCCGCAAACGAGCGTGATGAGTTCTCGCACTGGATGAGTGGTACGGGCGATCCGGACTATGAAGACAGTCGCGACGTAGATATCGCGCCTCGAAAGCGGCGTGATATCGTTCAATGGCTGAGAAAGCCAATACCTGAACAGCGACCGTTTTACGAAGATACATGGAGCGACGTTTGTCGCACCCGCTTCTTTCATAGCTTGTCCGCGCTATGCGACTTGGCACGGGATGGCGTGTGGCCCGCCGGCAGATGGCGCGATGCACTGCAGACCTGGGCCGAAGAAGGCGTAGTCTTGCGCTCTTGTCAGTATGCCGCACCCCTGGTGGGGATCATGCCCGATACCATACTTCACGAGATTGCGCATGCTGTCACATGGTGGATACAAGCCGCATCCAAGTCGAGCAACCGGCACGAGGACATTTTGCTTGACCTTTGCCGCCGTGTAATGGCGTTGCCGCTTGAAGCGGCGGGTTCTCGCATCATCAGAAATGGCGCCGAAACCTATGACCCTGTCGGTTCCGCGATCAACCACCCAATCGGGCATGTCACGCAAGCCCTAATCAATCTGTGGTTTAAACAGCACCCCAACGACAATGATCTTCTTCGAGCCGACATCGAACCCTTCTTCACCGCCTTCTGTAACGTGCAAGTGGATAGGTTTCGCCATGGGCGGGTGCTGCTGGGGTCGCGACTGATCGCTTTTTTTCGTGTAGATCGCCCTTGGACCGAACATTACTTGTTACCGCTGTTCAGCTGGAGCAATTCGGTGGAAGCAAAAGCCGTGTGGGAAGGCTTCCTGTGGTCACCACGCCTGTACCAGCCCTTGTTGGAGGCCTTTAAGCCGCAGTTCTTGGATAGCGCAAACCACTATGCTGATCTGGGCGAGCATCGCCAGCAGTTCGCTACGCTCCTAACCTATGCGGCATTGGGCCCAACAGGGGGGTATGCAGTGGAGGACTTCCGATCCGCAATCGGAATGCTGCCGCAAGAAGGGCTTGAAGTATCCGCACAGGCGCTTTCTCAAGCGCTTGACGGTGCCGCCGACCAGCGTGAGGACTATTGGAAAAACCGCGTCCGGCCGTTCTGGAAGGAAGTCTGGCCTAAGTCCCGCGACTTGGCTACCCCGAGAATCGCCGAATCCTTGGCGCGGCTGGTCATTGCCGCCCGAGGCGAGTTTCCCGCGGCATTGGCTGCGGTGCAGGACTGGCTGCTACCGCTTGAGCACCCGCACTACGTCGTGCGTCTATTGCAAAAATCTGAACTGTGCGGGCGATTCCCAGCGGAGGCATTGCTACTACTTAACGCGGTGATTGCCGGCCAGCAGTGGACATATGGAGAGTTGGGACAGTGCCTAAGCGAGATCGTGCAGGCCATGCCAAAGCTTACGCAAGATCACCGCTATCTGCGTCTCAGAGACTACTCCAGGAGGCGGGGGATCTGAGTCCGTAACTGTTCAGCCCGAATGAACATGACAATAGCAGTTGTAAACTATTGGCAATTGCCACATCATGTCGGGATGACCCCGAAACCGCCTTGTCCCGACCTAGCACGGCTACATAGCGCGGCTGCCAGACGATCGACGTCAGCATTGTTCTGGCGCCCAAACAGTCGCTGAGCCAGGAAGAGAAGGCCAACGTCGCCGACGACGCGATGCAAGTCGACTGGAAGCCGGCCAAGCGCCGTAAGAAGGACCTTGACGCATGCTGGACCAAGACGAATGCCAAGTCCTACTTCGGCTACAAGGTGTCGGCCAATGCCGACACGCGCTACAAGCTGGTGCGCAAGATTAAGGTGAGCACGGCCAGCGAACACGACACACTCCATTTTGCAGACGTGCATGATCCCGCCGACACGAATCGCACCATCCTGGCCGACAAGGGTTATGTCGATGGCGAGCACGAAGCAAGACTAGGAGTCTGCGCGCCAGACGAAATTTAGGCGAGGATAAATGAGTTGACGGTGCGGCGAGTCGATGCCCGGTCAGTGTTGTTTATCTAAGCCGGGTTCAAACTCATGCTGAAGCGCTTTTCTGAGCGCTGATGGGGCGAGTTTCCTCGCCTTTTCGGGCTACGCGGCCATCATGTTCGCCATTCTTTTCAGATTGAGCGCGGCACAGACGAGTTTCCACTCTGCCTGTGCCTTGGCGATGCCGCGCATGCTGAATTGTCGGAAGCCCAATACGTGCTTGATCCAACCGTTGGGCGGCTCGGATAGCCATTTGCGCCGCCGATAGGCGTCCTGGGTGGTGGGCGATTTGAATCGTTCGGCCATCGCTGCTGTGAGCGGCCGCTTGGCCGGGTCAACGCCAATCTCTTGTTTGCCTTCGCGTCCGAGGGCAACGATGATGTCGGCAGGATGGCCGCTGAGCGCTTCAAACACTGCCTCTGAGCGATAGCCCGCGTCGGCGACGACCTGGTGCGGATCGTCGCCCGTATTGGCCTTGACCGCCGCCAGCACAGCCGGCAATTGGCGGCTGTCGGCGCCGCTGTTGGTCAGCTCGGCGGCGACGATGATATGCGCCGTGTCGTCCACCGCCGTCTGCGCGTTGTAGCAATAGTCGAAGCCGCCGCCGGCACGCTTCATGATGCGGCTTTCGGGGTCGGTGAAATTGTCCTGCGCCTTGGGCTTGGGCTCGCCGAATTTGTACTTGTAGCGTGACTTCTTCTTGCCCTCGCCGGTGCCGCCGCCTTGCCCGTCCTCGTCGTCCGAGGGGCCGCGCTCAATGTCGGCTTGGCGCTGACGCTCCTCCAGTCGCGCTTTGGCCGCTTCAATCGCCGCCAGACGCTCGCTGCGGCGCTCGATTTCGGCGGGAATGTCCAGTTCCGGTTCGTTCTTCTCGGCCTGGTCGGCGGCCTTGGCCTTGGCCAGCAGGGCATCGATCTGCGCCTTCAACTCCAGCTCGGCCTTCTTCATGCGCTCGTAGCTCATCGCCTTGTGGCGCGAAGCGTTGGCCTTGATCTTGGTGCCATCGACCGCAATCGTGCCCAGCTTGACCAAGCCGCACTCGCGGGCCAGCTTGACCACCTGGACAAACAGCTCGGACAGTTCCTTCAAATGGAAGGCTCGGAAATCGCAAATCGTCCGATGGGCCGGATAGTTGCCGGCCGCGAGCACACGGAACGCCACGTCCTCATGGAGCTTGCGCGCGAGCTTGCGCGACGAGAACACGCCGGTCGCATACCCGTAAATCAGCACTTTGAGCATCATCGCCGGATGGAAGGGCTGGTTGCGCGGCCCGCCGCCTGCGTAACGGGCATGGAAGGCACTCAGATCCAAGGTGTCGACCGTGTCGCTGATGTAGTAGGCAAGGTGGCCTTCAGGCAGCCAGTCTTGCAACGCGTGAGGAAGCAGCATTTGTTGCTGCGGATCATAAGGAAGGTAGCTCGTCGTCATCCGACCTCAACGTTTACACCTTGAAATCGGATGACAGAGGCTCTGCCGCGCACACTCCTAGGCCAACAGGGCCGCGAAGGTCGAGGCGTTTTGACGCTGCGGTCCGTCTGGCGTGCCAACACTGCCACCAGCTCTGTCCATAAAAAGGACGGCTCACACCATCCTGGTTCAGGCACGTTTCAAGTGATCGAATCGCTTACGCCGGCGAAATCACGGTTATTCGAGGTGCCCTTGAGTTATCCGAGCGGCTTGAGGTCCCTGACCTTGATCTTCTGCACCAGCGCCTTGCCCTTGCGGGCGCGCTTGCCGAAGTGCGGCTGCAGGCTCGATGCCGACAGGTCCACTTCACGCGGCTTCGAGCCGGCCCAGGTGCCGTGCACGCTGACGCCGCGCTGGCTGATCGGCTGCGCCGCCAGCAGTTTTTCCTTCTCTTCCAGCTCCATCAGGATCACCCCGCGCCCGCCATTGGCCAGCGTCTTGAGTTCGTCCATGCCGAACACCAGCAGGCGTCCCTGTTCGGACAGGCAGGCGACCGCGCTGGCGTTGGCGCCAATCACGCGCGGCGGCAGCGGCACGTCGCCTTCTTCCAGCGTCATGAAGGCCTTGCCGCCGCGCAGGCGGCTGACCATGTCGCCGGCCTTGGCCGCGAAGCCGTAGCCGCCCGCGGTCGAGAGCAGGAGGTTGGCCGCGCCGGTGCCGGCGTAGTAGTGATTGATGCGGGCGCCGTTGACCAGTTCGACCAGCGTGGTGATCGGCACGCCGTCGCCGCGCGCGCCAGGCAGGGCCGACACCGGCACCGAATACACCTTGCCGTTGTCGCCGAAGCCCAGCAGGGAGTCCACCGTGCGGCATTCGAAGGCGCCGTACAGCGAGTCGCCCGCCTTGAAGGTGAACTGGGTGACGTCATGGCCGATGCCGGTACGCGCGCGCACCCAGCCTTTTTCCGAGATGATCACGGTGACCGGCTCGTCGATCACCTTCTGCTCGGCCACCGCTTTCTGCGCTTCCTCGATCAGGGTGCGGCGCGCGTCGCCGAAGGTCTTGGCGTCGGCCTCGATCTCGCGGATGATTACGCGCTTCATGGTGGCCGGGTTGTCGAGGATGTCCTGCAGGGTGCCGCGTTCCTTGCGCAGGTCCGCCAGCTCCTGCTGGATCTTGATGTGCTCCAGCCGCGCCAGTTGGCGCAGGCGGATTTCCAGGATGTCCTCGGCCTGGATGGCCGACAGGCGGAACTCGGCGATCAGCGCGGCCTTCGGTTCATCCGAATTGCGGATGATGTGAATGACCTTGTCGATATTGAGCAGGACCGCTTCGCGCCCTTCCAGGATGTGGATGCGGTCGTCCACCTTGCCCAGCTTGTATTCGGTGCGGCGGCGCACGGTGACGAAGCGGTACTCGATCCACTCCTGCAGAATTTCGGTGACGCCCTTCTGGCGCGGACGGCCGTCGCCGCCGATCATCACCAGATTGATCGAGTTGGACGATTCCAGCGAGGTATGCGCCAGCAGCATCAGCATGAATTCGTTCTGGTCCTGGTTCTTCGACTTCGGCTCGAACACCAGGCGCACCGGCGCGTTGCGGCCGGATTCGTCGCGGATGGTGTCGAGCGAGCCGAGGATCAGCTGCTTCAAGGCCAGCTGTTCTGGCGAGAGCGCCTTCTTGCCCATCCGGATCTTCGGATTGGTCAGCTCCTCGATCTCTTCGAGCACCTTCTGCGACGAGGTCCCGGGCGGCAGTTCGTAGACCACCGCCTGCCACTGGCCGCGCGCCAGTTCCTCGATCTTCCAGCGCGCCCGCACCTTCATGGTGCCGCGCCCGGTGGCGTACATGTCGGCGATCTGACTGGCCGGGGTGATGATCTGGCCGCCGCCGGGGAAGTCCGGTCCCGGCATCAGGGCCATCAGTTCGGGGTGGGTGATCTTGGGATTGCGGATCATGGCCACCGCGGCGGCCGCCACTTCGGTCAGGTTGTGCGAGGCGATTTCGGTGGCCAGGCCCACGGCGATGCCGGAGGCGCCGTTGAGCAGCACCATCGGCAGGCGCGCCGGCAGCGATTTCGGTTCGGTGGTCGAGCCGTCGTAGTTGGGCTGGAAGTCGACCGTGCCCTGGTCGATTTCGTCCAGCAGCAGCCTGGCGATCGGGGTCAGGCGCGCTTCGGTGTAGCGCATCGCCGCGGCGCCGTCGCCATCGCGCGAGCCGAAGTTACCCTGGCCGTCGATGAGCGGATAGCGCAGCGAGAAATCCTGGGCCATGCGCACCAGCGCGTCGTAGACCGACTGGTCGCCGTGCGGGTGCAGTTTGCCGAGCACGTCGCCGACCACCGCCGCCGACTTGCGCGGCTTGGCGGTGGCGCCCAGGCCCAGTTCGTTCATCGCGTACAGGATGCGGCGCTGGACCGGCTTCTGGCCGTCGGTGACGTCGGGCAGGGCGCGGCCCTTGACGACCGAGACGGCGTAGTCGAGGTAGGCGCGCTCGGCGAAGGTGGAGAGGGTCAGCGTTTCGACGTCGTCGTCGGGCGCGCTGGCTTGTTCGAATAGATTGGCTTGGGACATGGGTGCTTATCTCTGCCGCTGTCCGCGCGCGGGGCGCGGACGGCGGATGGTCATTAAATATCTGCTTCGGTTTCGTTGCCGTGTTCTTCGATCCAGGCGCGGCGCGCGGCCGCTTCGCCTTTGCCCATCAGCATATTGAAACGCGAGCTCGAAGCGATGTGGTCGAAGTCGCCCAGCGCCACCGGCAGCAGGCGGCGGGTGTCCGGGTTCATGGTGGTTTCCCACAGCTGCTCGGCGTTCATCTCGCCCAGGCCCTTGAAGCGCGAGATCGACCAAGCGCCATCCTTGAGGCCGTCTTTCTTGAGCTTGTCTTCGATGGCGACCAGTTCGCCGGCGTCGAGCGCGTACAGTTTCTGGATCGGCTTCTTGCCGCGCGCCGGGGCGTCGACCCGGTACAGGGGCGGGCGCGCCACGCAGATGTGGCCGTGCGTGAACAGGGCCGGGAAGTGCTTGAAGAACAGGGTCAGCAGCAGTACCTGGATGTGCGAGCCGTCCACGTCCGCGTCCGACAGGATGCAGATTTTGCCGTAGCGCAGGCCGGTCAGGTCGGGCGTGTCGCCGTAGCTGTGCGGGTCGACCCCGATGGCCACCGCGATGTCGTGGATTTCATTGTTGGCGAACAGGCGGTCGCGGTCAGTCTCCCAGGAATTGAGCACCTTGCCGCGCAAGGGCAGGATGGCCTGGAATTCCTTGTCGCGCCCCATCTTGGCCGAGCCGCCGGCCGAGTCGCCCTCGACCAGGAACAGTTCGTTGCGGGTGATGTCGGTCGATTCGCAATCGGTCAGCTTACCGGGCAGCACCGCCACGCCCGAGGATTTCTTCTTCTCGACCTTTTGCAGCGAGCGCTGGCGCGACTGCGCCTGCTTGATCACCAGGTCGGCCAGCTTGCGGCCGAAGTCGACGTGCTGGTTGAGCCACAGTTCCAGCGGCGGGCGGCTGAAGCTCGACACCAGGCGCACCGCGTCGCGCGAGTTCAGGCGTTCCTTGATCTGGCCCTGGAACTGCGGGTCGAGCACCTTGGCCGACAGCACGAAGGAAGTGCGCGCGAACACGTCTTCGGGCAGCAGCTTGACGCCCTTGGGCAGCAGCGAGTGCATCTCGACGAAGTTCTTGACCGCGCCGTAGAGGCCGTCGCGCAGGCCCGATTCGTGGGTGCCGCCGTTGGGCGTGGGAATCAGGTTGACGTAGGATTCGCGCACCACGGCGCCGCTTTCGGTCCAGGCCACCACCCAGGCCGCGCCTTCGCCTTCGGCAAAGCCGTCCGATTCGCCATTGGAAAACTGCGCCCCCTCATACAGGGGAATGAGCGGCTCGCCATCGGTGGCCTGGGCCAGCATTTCGTTGAGGTAGCCGCGCAGGCCCTCGTCGTAGCGCCAGGTGGTGGTCTCGCCGCTCTTGGCGTTGGTCAGGGTGACGGTCACGCCGGGCAGCAGCACGGCTTTCGAGCGCAGCAGGCGCTGCAGCTCGACCATCGAGATATTCGGGGAATCGAAATACTTGGGGTTGGGCAGGGCGGTGACGCGGGTGCCGCTCTTCTTGCCGTCGCGCGGGGCGGGCATCGATTCGAGCGGCTCGATCACGTCGCCATTGGCGAAGGCCATCTTGTGGTAGCCCGTGCCATTGCTTTCCTTGCGCCACACTTCGATCTGCAGGCGGGTGGACAGGGCGTTGGTGACCGAGACGCCAACCCCGTGCAGGCCGCCCGAGAAGGCGTAGGCGCCGCCGGAACCCTTGTCGAACTTGCCGCCGGCGTGCAGGCGGGTAAATACGATCTCCACGGTCGGCACGTTTTCTTCCGGATGCAGTCCAACGGGAATGCCGCGGCCGTCGTCGTCGACGGTGATCGAGCCGTCCGTGTTGAGCGTGACGCCGATGTTCTTGCAGTGCCCGCCGAGCGCTTCGTCGGAGGCGTTGTCGATCACTTCCTGGATGATGTGCAGCGGATTTTCGGTGCGGGTGTACATGCCCGGACGCTGTTTGACGGGTTCCAGCCCCTTGAGGACGCGAATTGACGCTTCGCTGTAGTCGCTTGGTGCGGACGGTTTTTTAGTGGCCATATCTGATGTCTTTATGCGGATGCCTGCGCATTCTATCTTGTCGAGCGGAAAAGGGCAGGGCGGATTGGGCCGAATGATACGATTGCCCCAGCGCGGGCTTTGCGCCCCTTAACTTTTGTGTCTTTCTACTATGCATGCAACCAGGTTTCCCTTCGGCGTGCGTCTGATGGGCTTTTCGCCGGCGGACGCGGCCGCCCTGTGCGCCGCGCTGGCGCAGGCCCCCGCCAGCGGCCCGGCGTATTCTTGCCTGCTGGACGCCAGTTTGCAAGAACCGGATTTGTATATCGCCAACGGCGACAGCCTGAAGGCGATCGCCGAGCTGGTGGCGCTCAGCCCCGGCACGGTGCAGCCGGCGCTGGTGGTCGGCGCGGCCCCGGCCGACTTGCCGTACGCCCAGCTGGCGCGGCCCTTCGACGCAGAGCGCCTGTGGCGCCAGATGGAATTGCTGGTGGCCCAGCGCGCCGAGGCGGTGGCGCGCCTGAGCGCGCGCGGGATCGGCCCGATTCCCGAGCGGCGCCGCCAGGTGCGGCTGGACCTGGACGTGACCGATCCGGCCGAGTATGCGCGGCGCCGGCGCGGTCCGCCCGATGGCGCCGTGCTCATCGTCGACCAGCGCGGCGCCCTGCGCGACCACCTGGCCAAGCTGCTGGGAGCGCGCAAGCGCGCCATCGAATGGACCGACAGCGCCCCCACCGCCTTGCGCCTGTGCGAGGAAACCCCGGTGGCGCTGGTGATCGTCAATACGTCGATGCCGGGGATCGATCCCTACGCCCTGTGCGCGGGGATCAAGGAGGGACCGGAAGGCGCGCGCATCGCCGTGGTGCTGCTGGTCGGGCCGGCTTGCCCCTACGATCCGGTGCGCGGCAAGGCCGCCGGAGTGCGCGGCCTGCTCGACAAGCCGGTGGCCGACCGCCACCTGCTGGGCGCGGTCAAGCGCCTGCTGTCCTTGCCAAGCTGACAGAGCAGTGGCATTTTTGCACGGCTTGAATCGTGCGGCTCAGCGTGGCGGGCTACTATTGCAGGTGTTAACCCATCCCTGCAAACAATGGCCGACAACGAACAATCCGATCCTCCCAAGGCGCCGCGGGTGCCCGACCGGCGCGCCGCCGAAACGCGCCCGCGCTACCAGAAAGAAGACGACACCGCGCTGGCGCTGGCGCGGCGCGTGCTGGCCTCGCGCTGGCGCGCCCTGCGCGACAAGATCGGGCGCGACTACATGCGCCGCACCCTGCGCATCGGTATTTCGGCGCGGATCTTTCACCCCGAGCCGGGCTCGACCGGCCTGCGCAGCAAGAACCTGCAGTACCTCGAAGAATCGATCGCCCAGTGGGTGATGTCGCGCGACGTGCTGGTGTTCATGATTCCGACGGTGAATACCAATGGCTTGCTGCACCCCAGTAACATCACCCTGCGCCATTACGCCCGCCACCTGGACGGGCTGGTACTGCAGGGCGGCGCCGACGTGTCGCCCCAGACCTATTCGGAATCGCCCACCCGGCCCGAGTGGAATGGCGACCGCGCGCGCGACGTGTACGAACTGGAACTGCTGCACGAGTTTGTCGATGCCGGCAAGCCGGTGCTGGGCATCTGCCGCGGCTGCCAGCTGATCAACGTGGCCTTCGGCGGCAGCCTGTACCAGGACGTGGCCACCAATGTGCCGGACGCGCTGGCCCATGTGCACAGCGACTATGACGCGCACCGCCACGCGATCGAGTTCGCGCCCGGGTCCACGCTGGCGCGCATGTTTCCCAAGATGAAGGGGGCGGTGGTCAATTCGATTCACCATCAGGCGGTCAAGGACTTGGGGCGCGATATCCACGTCGAAGCCATGTCGCATCCGGACGGCATCGTCGAAGCGATCCGCTACCACCGTGCCGATTTCGTCATGGGCCTGCAGTGGCATCCGGAATTCCATCGCGCAGGCGGGGCCGACCTGCTCGACTGCACCCCCATCCTGGACGAATTCCTGCGCTCGGCGCGGGAAACGCGGTTTTGACTGGGGGTAACATTTGCAGGCGACAAATGCGACATCAGCGACAAATGCGGTATAATGACTTCGCTACATATTCAGGAGGTGCGCCATGCATGCCGCTTTAGCTTGTCTCCCCACGCCGCCCATTTCGGCGGACGAGCTTGACCGTTTTCGTCAGGCCGTGGTGATCCGCGACGAGCGTCGCTTTCGCCAACTGCTCGACGAACTGGTGGCCTCGAAGGTCGGGGCCGAAACGGCGCGCCTGGCCACGCCGGAGGAACGCGCCGACCTGCTGGCGCGCCTGCGCGCGCGGCCCGAGGCACAGCCGGTCGAGCCCTGGCATCCCAGCGCCACCGAAGCGCAGCAGGGCCGTATCGCCCAGCTGGCCGAATTCAACCGGCCCGGCAATCTGCCGCTGACGCGCTATGCCGCGCTGGCGGCCAAGTCGCGCCAGCAGATCTATAAACTCATCAAGGCAGGCAAGCTGCTCGCGCTCAGCGTTGGCGGGCGCGGCATTCACATTCCCGACTGGCAGCTGGCTCCCGCGCCGCTGGCGCTGACGCAGGCCGTGCTGGCGGGCGCGCCCGGGCTCGATGCCTGGACCCTGTACGACGCGCTCGGCATGGGCAGCGAGCGCTTCGGCGGCAAGGCTGCGGTCGAGGCCGTCACCCCGGCCAGCGTGGAGCGCTTGACCGCGTCCGTGCTCGACGCACTCGGAATCCATCCTTGACCGTACTCCTGCCGACCACCACCATCGCCCAAGGTACCTCGCTACTCCACGTTAGCCGCATTGCATATGCCGGCAGCGAACTCTATTTCGGCTGCGCCGGTAACCGGTACGATGACCCGGCCGGCCAGTACGGCGTACTGTACGCCGCTTTTGATCTGCCGACCGCGCTGATGGAATCGGCCTTTCACAGCCACCGCTGGTACCGCGCGCCGCACCTGATGACGCAGCACGAGCTCAGAGAGCGCCTGGTGCGAGATCTCGCCGTGTTCGACCCGCTCACCGTGCTGGATTTGAACGCGCCCGGCGTCATGGCCGCTCAGCTGGGCCTGAACCTGAACCAGCTCACCAGCCGCGACTACCGACATACCCAGCGCGTCGGCAACCAGGCCTACGCGCAGGCGGAGATCGACGGCATCCTCTACCCGTCGCGCAATAACTATCCGGGACTGTGCCTGGCACTGTTTGACCGTTGCGCTTCAAAGCTGGGTCTGGTGGCCGATATCGTGCTGGACCGGCATTTGTATTGGCCGCATTTTCAGCGGCAGTACGGGATTCGAGTTACGTCGGCTTAGTCAAGCGCGGCGCAGGTGTCGGCACCGTTCGCGAAGGCATTCGACGAAAACGTCGTGCCAATGCCGGAACCACGAATTCCGGTTCTAGCGCCTCAGACAGCGCGCATCCAATGCGCTAAACTTGTCGCTTAAAGTGCAGGTTCGCGAGGGAGCAAACTC
>CAMLHI010000019.1 GCA_946479705.1 uncultured Oxalobacteraceae bacterium | reverse complement strand
GGCCGCATTTTGTCATCCACCACGGCGAGCGAATTGCCCCGTTCCTTTTCGTCATAGGCGACCGAGAGCAGCGCAAAAGCGCGCCGCATCGCCTCCGCTTTGGTAATCCCGCTTTTTCTGGCAATTTCTGAAAGCCGGTCGTCTACTTCGTTGGAAAGGTCAATAGTCATCCTGGACATGGCTCACTCCTCTGTAACCGAACCGAAGGCGGTCCATGCAAATATTACTGCAATTTCATGCAAAAACGCAGTAAATTGCGCATGACTTTGACATCTGCCAAGTTCCCGGTTTGGCATGTCGGATTCGAGTCGCTCACGATAGCGGCTACGCAAACAGGATGGCCGGATCGCTCCCGGCATACAGCGCCTCCACCACTTCGGCGCGCCGGCTCAGCACCACGCGCTGGTTGATCGAGCCCTTGTCGGTCTGTTCCCCGGCCGCCACCGACGGCGCTTCTTCCAGCAGCAGCATGCGCTCGATGCGCGAGGCCGAACCGGTCGCCTGCAGGTTCAGCGCGCCCAGCAGGTGCTGGAAGTGCGCCCGCACCGGCGCGCTGGACAGGACCTCGGCCGCATTGGCCGACTCGTCCAGCCCGGCCAGCCGCTGGCACTGTTCCAGGCGCGGAAACACCAGCAGGCCGATGCTGTCGCGGTTGATCCCCGCCACCACCACATCCAGGATGTAGGGCGCCCCGGCGCTGATCGCCCGCGCGCGCAGCGGACCGACGCTGACGAAGGTCCCGCTGCTGAGCTTAAAATCCTCGGCGATACGGCCATCGAACATCAGGCCGAGCTCGGGCCGCGCCGGGTCGACGAAGCGCACCGCGTCGCCGCTGCGGTAATAGCCTTCCTCGTCGAAGGCGTCGGCCGTTGCCTCGGGCGCGCGCCAGTAGCCGGGCATGACGTGCGGGCCGCGGAAGCGCGCCTCGTACTTGCCGTCCACCAGGGTCAGCTTGACCTGGCAGGCCGGCGCCGGCAGGCCCACGTAACCGGCCATCATCACCGGCCCGGTGGTGAAGGTGCAGGAGGGCGCCGTTTCGGTCATGCCCAATCCCGAGACGATGCGGATGCGCACGCCGCAATGGTCTTCGCTGACCTGTTCGAGCGCGTTCCAGGCCGCTTCCGACAGGCCGGCGCCGGCAAAGAAGAACAGTTCCACCTGCGAATAGAAATGCTCGCGCAGGGCGGCGTCCTCGCGCAGGGCGGCCGTCAGCAGTTCCCAGCCCTTGGGCACGTTGAAGAACACCGTCGGCGCGATCTCCTTCAGGTTGCGCACCGTGGCGGCGAAGTCGCGCGGGGTGGGCTTGCCGTCGTCGATGTAGTAGCTGCCGCCGTTGTAGAGCGCGATGCCGACGTTGTGGCTGCCGCCGAAGGTGTGGCTCCAGGGCAGCCAGTCGAGCAGCACGGG
Source organism: uncultured Oxalobacteraceae bacterium (assembly GCA_946479705.1). Next base: position 15,344 of record CAMLHI010000019.1, on the reverse strand, counting down.
CGGCTTGTCGCCCAGGCAGGGAAAGGTCTGCAGCAGCATTTGCTGGTTACTGCACAGCATGCGTTGGGTGGTGATGACGGCCTTGGGCAGCTTGGTCGAGCCGGACGTGAACAGGAACTTGGCGATGGTGTCCGGCCCGCTGGCGGCGTGGGCCGCATCCACCGTGCGCGGGCGGCTATCGAGCAGGGCGGCCAGCGGCGTGGTGGCGCGGCCGGCATCGCCGCCGTCGGTGACCACCGGCACGTCCGCCGGCACGGCCGCCGCCAGCGCCCTGGCGCAGGCGCTGCCGTCGCTGGCGTACACCATCCCGGGCGTAAGGTGCCGGACGAAATGCAGCAGCTTGCCGTAGTCGGTGGCGATGGTCGAGGCGGCGGGCGACACCGGGCAATACGGAATGCCGGCATACAGCGCGCCGAAAGCCAGTTGCAGGTGCTGCAGGTCGTTGCCCGACAAGATCATCAACGGGCGCTCGGCCGACAGGCCGTAGTCCAGCAGCGCCTGGCCGATGGCGCGCGCGTCGGCCAGCATCTGGCGGTAGCTGACACGCTGCCACTGGCCGTCCGGCCCGCGCCGCGCCACCAGGGTACGTTCGGGAAACAGCTCGGCGCCGCGCACCAGGCAGTCGGAGAGGCGCGCCGGGTAGTCGCCCAGCGCTTCGGTCGATTCCAGGCGCCAGTTGCCCTGGGCATCGGCGCCCACCCGCACCGGCGCACTACCGATCCGGACCGGGCGGTAGCGCGACAGGTCGAGCGCGGCCGTGTGAGGAAGCTGGGTCATGTTGGCAGCGCGCTCCATCACACCGGATAGTGGCGGTGACCGCTCTGGATGGTGATCCAGCGCAGCTCGGTGAATTCGGCGATGCCGGCCTTGCCGCCGAAGCGCCCGTAGCCGCTGGCCTTGACGCCGCCGAAGGGCATTTGCGCCTCGTCCGCGACGGTCGAGCTGTTGATGTGGCAAATGCCCGATTCGACCCGGCGCGCCAGGTTCATGGCGCGCGCCACGTCGCGGCTGAAGATCGCCGCCGACAGGCCGTATTCGCCGGCATTGGCTTCGGCCAGGGCGGCTTCGTCGCCATCGACCCGCACGATCGTCACGAGCGGGCCGAACGATTCTTCGCGCACCACCGCCATCTCGGGCGTGACGTGGTCGAGGATGCTTGCCTGCAGCACGTTGCCGTCCGCGTCGGCCGCGCCGCACACCAGGGTCGCGCCCTTGGCCACCGCGTCGGCGATCATGCCGGCCACGCGCTGGGCCGCGCCGGGATCGACCATGCCGCCCAGGACCGCGCCTTCGCTGCCCGGTTTGCCGGCCGGCAGGGTGGCGGTCTTGGCGCGCAGTTTTTCCACGAAGGCGTCGGCGACCTTGCTGTCGACGATGATGCGGTCGGTGGACATGCAGATCTGGCCCTGGTTGAAGAAGGCGCCGAAGGCGGCCGCCTGCACGGCTTCGTCGAGGTCGGCGTCGTCGAGCACCAGCAGGGGATTCTTGCCGCCCAGTTCCAGCACCACCGGCTTGAGGTGCTGCGCGCATTGCAGGGCGATGATGCGGCCGACCTTGGTCGAACCGGTGAAATTGACCCGCTTGACGGCGGGGTGGGCGATCAGGCGCGCCACCACGGCGGCGGCATCCTGGGGCGCGTTGCTGATGACGTTGACCACGCCGGCCGGAAAGCCGGCGTCCTCGAAGACCTTGCCGATCAGGCGGTGCAGCGCCGGGCAGATTTCCGAGGACTTGAGCACCACCGTATTGCCGCAGGCCAGCGGCAGGGCGATGGCGCGTGTGCCCAGGATGATCGGGGCATTCCATGGGGCGATGCCGAGCACCACGCCGCAAGCCTGGCGCATGCCCATGGCCATGAGGCCGGGCACATCGGAGGGAATGACTTCGCCGCCGATCTGGGTGGTCATGGCGGCCGCTTCGCGCAGCATGCCTGCCGCCAGCATCACGTTGAAGCCATACCAGCCGGGCACGCCGCCCGCTTCGGCCACGCCGGCGGCGATGAACTCGGGCGCACGCGCTTCGAGCGCACTGGCGGCCTTGAGCAGCAAGGCGCGGCGCTGGCCAGGTCCGGTGGCGGACCATGCCGGAAAGGCGGCCTGGGCGGCTGCGACGGCGGCGTCGCAATCGTCCAGGGTGGCGGCGGCCGCGACCGAGGCGGTGTCCCCGCTGGCGGGGTTCAGGCGCTGGTAGGTGGCGCCGCTGGCGATGGGGCGGTCCTGGCCGCCGATCAGCAAACTGGCTTCAAGCATGGCTTATCTCCGGTGGTGTGTTGGTGGTGATGCTTCCTATGCACGTGTGAACGTCTGCAGGCCTGGCTTGATGGTTTTGTCGTCCAGGAACTGCTTGAGGCCCTGGGCGCGGCCTTTTTCCGGGTCGCGGTAGTTGGACTGGTCGACCTTGGCGTACAGATAGTCTTCACTCTGCTCCCACGTCAGTTCGCGGCAGCGCTTGAAGCCGTTCTTGGCGATGCGCAGCACCACCGGCGCCTTGGCCAGCAGCTTGTCGGCCAGTTCCTGTACGGCGGCGCGCAGTTCGGCGCGCGGCACGCTCTTGTTGACCAGCCCCATCGCGGCCGCTTCCTGGCCGGTGAAGGTATCGCCGGTCATGATGTAGTGCAGGGCGGCGCGGTGGCCCATGGTGTCGGCCACGGCCTTGCTGACCAGGTTGCCCGGGGGGATGCCCCAGTTAATTTCCGACAGGCCGAACACCGCTTCGTCAGCGGCAATGGCCAGGTCGCAGGCCACCAGGGGCGAGAAGGCGCCGCCGAAGCACCAGCCGTTGACCATGGCGATGGTCGGCTTGCTGTACATGCGCAGCAGCTTCCACTGCCACTGCGAGCAGTCGCGGCGCAGCTTTTCCTGGTAGATCTCGGGCTTGCCATCGTTCTCGCGGAAGTATTCCTTCAGGTCCATGCCGGCGGTCCAGGCGTCGCCGGCGCCGGTCAGCACCAGTACCTGGGCGTCGGCGTCGAGCTCGATGGTTTCCAGCACGTCGATCATTTCGCGGTTCAGGGTCGGGCTCATCGCGTTGCGCTTTTCAGGGCGGTTCAGGGTGACCCAGGCGATGCCTTCGGCCACGTCCACGTTGACGGTACTCCAACGGCCTTCGTAGTTGCTCATTTTGTCTCTCATTATGGTGGGTGAATCTCAGGTTGCTTGATACATGCTTTATAATATATTCTTCGTGGCCGACCTGGCAAGGGCTTTTTACCTCCTTTTAGCGACTATGAAATCAACCGCGGGCACGCACGATGCCGACAAACCTACCGGTATCGCTTACCTCATCGGGAGGCTCGATCACGTGCTCAGCCGGCGTATGCGCGACAGCCTCGGCGCGCTCGGCCTGACTGCCGCCCAGTACACCGCGCTGTCGGTGCTGCACACCCAGCAGCAGCTGTCGAATGCCCAACTGGCCGAGCGCTCGATGATCTCGCCCCAGGCCGCCAACGAGATGGTCAAGGCGATGGAAGCGAAGGGCTGGATTGCGCGCCAGCCGGACGCCAACCATGGCCGCATCATTCATTTGCGCCTCACCGAGCAGGGCAGCGACCTGCTGCGCGAAGGCGACATTGCCGTCGCCGCACTGGAGCACGCCATGCTGGCCGAGCTCGATACCAGCGGGCGCGGCGACCTGCATGCCCAGCTGCGCGTGCTGCTGCGTTCGCTGAGCGCCATCGTTCTTTGAGTCTTCAGGGCCAGTAGGCCGGCCGCAAGGCTTGCTGTTCGCCGGCATAGCCGTGCGTATCGGCGAACGCTTCCAGCTGCTGGGCCGATTCGCCCACGCCGAAGGGCGCCCAAACGAACATGCGCGCGTACAGCTCGCAGCGTTCCTGGGCCGACAGCGCCTGGTCGGCCGCCAGCCTGGCCTTGAGCGCGGCCACGCTATTGTGCTGGCCCTCCATGCGCACGCCGCCGCCGGCCGCGGTATCGAACACCATCAGGCGCTGCGGCGCGCCCCAGCGCTGCCATGCCGGTCCCGGCGCCCCCTGGCGCGCCAGCGCGGTCCAGTAGCCGGCCATGGCATCGGAGACTTCCTTGCGGCCCGGCAGGTTCGCCTTGGTGAAGGCTCGGAAGGGATCGAATTCGCCGTCCAGGTCGCGCAGCACGAAGGCCACTTCCAGCACGTGGGCCGCGCCCAGGAGCACGGCCGGCTGGATCAGCGGCACGGCCGGCTGCTCGTCCCAGTCGAAGCGGTAGACCCATACATCGGGGTGGCCGGACGCCACCATGGCATTGGCCGGCCCCAGCACGCTGGAGGCTTGCCACAGGGACGACATGTACTCGGCATGGCGCTGGTAGCGGGCGCGGTCGCGCATGAGCGGGATACTGCCGAACAGCATACGCACATAGGCCGGATTGTTGGACATGAAGATCTTGTACTCGTCGCGGTTGGTGCCGATGATGGTCGGCACCGCATGGTAGCGGGCCCGATCGAGGAAGACCTCGGCCAGCGGCATGGCCGGCAGCACGTGGCCGTCCTCGAACACATAGGGCGCGTCGTAGAAGCTCAGCGCGCCCGGCGTGATGGGCGCCAGCAGGGCTTCCGGCGCCAGGGCGCGCGCGAAGGCGGAAATGTCGGCGGCGGACATGGACGCGATCAGGGTCTTGGCCTCGCCGCGGCTGGCGGCGTGGCCGGCGCGCTGCAGCCACTCGCACAGCAGCTCGCGCGAGCTGCGCGCGTGGCCCGGCTGGGCATGGTCTTGATAGTTGCGCGCCATCGCCATGGAGCTGCTGTAGGTGATCGGCGACTGCAGGATGGCCTTGTGGAACAGCCCCTTGGCCAGCGGGCTGGCCAGCAGGGTGTACACATTCAGGCCGCCGGCCGACTCGCCGAACACGGTCACATTGTCCGGATCGCCGCCGAACGCGCCGATATGCTCGCGCACCCACTCCAGCGCGGCGATCAGGTCGAGGGTGCCGAAATTGCCGGAGCGGTCGGCCGCGCTGTCGGCATCCTCGGCCAGCTCGGCGAGGCTGAACCAGCCGAAGATGCCGAGGCGGTAGTTGGCCGACACCACGATCACGTCGTCCTGCCCGGCCAGATTGCGCAGGGTGGTGTAGGTGGCGGCGGTGCCGGCGGTATTGGCGCCGCCGTGAATCCAGAACATCACCGGGCGCCGGCTCGCGGCCGCTGCTTCCGGTTTCATGCAAGGTGCATAAATATTCAGGCTCAGGCAGTCTTCCGAACCGGCCGGCTTGCCCCACTGGGCGGGCGGCAGTTCCAGCGTGGCGCCGCCCAGCTGCATGGCCGGCGCGCCGCTGGCGATGGCGGACCGGGTGCCGCTCCAGGCCAGCGGCTTGCGCGGGGCTTTCCAGCGCAGCGCGCCCACTGGCGCCTGGGCGTAGGGGATGCCCAGCCAGGCGTGGGTGCCGTTGGCTTCCATGCGGCCGATCAGCTCTCCCAGGCCGGTGCGGCGCAGGGTGTCCGGGTCGGGCCTCGGCGCGGTTTTCCGCGGCATGAGGAAGTGCGCCAGGGCCGGCACCAGCACCAGTGCGCCGACCATGTTCCAGATGAACATGAAGGCCAGCAGGATGCCCATATCGGCCTGAAATTTGATCGACGAGAACAGCCAGGTGGCCACGGCCACGGCCAGGGTCACGCCGGTCAGGATCACCACGCGGCCGGTAAAGCGCAGTGCGTGCAGGTAGGCCTCGGACAGGGTGGCGCCGGCGCGCATGCGGGTCAGCATCACGCTCAGCACATACAGCGCGTAGTCGACGCCGATGCCCACGCCCAGCGCGATCACCGGCAGGGTGGCGACCTTCACGCCCATGCCCAGCACCACCATCAGTACTTCGCACAGGATCGAGGTAAGCACCAGCGGCAGCACCGCCACCAGTACCGCGCGCCAGGAGCGGAAGGTGGCGTAGCACAGCAGGATCACCGCGCCGTAGACCCAGAACAGCATGTCGTGCATGGCCTTCTTGACGACGATGTTGGTGGCCGCCTCGATGCCGGCACTGCCCGCGGCCAGCTGGAACTTGACCTCCGGCGAATCGTGGGTGGCAGCGAAAGCTTCGACCGCGTCGACCACGCGCGTCAATGTGGCGGCCTTGTGGTCCTTCAGGTAGACGTACAGCGACAGCAGCGAGCAGTTCTGGTTGAACAGCTCGCGCGGCGCGCGCGTCTGCACCGCGCCGAGCGCGCCGGCGTTGGGGATCAGGTCGTACCACTTGAAATTGCCCTCGTTGTAGCCGGTGGTGGCCAGTTTGCTCAGCGCGGCCATCGAGTTGGTCGAATCCACGCCTGGCAGCTGTTCGAGCTGCCAGGCCAGGTCGTCCACCTTGGCCAGGGTGTCGTACCGGGTGCACTGGTCGGGCGCGGTCTTGACCATCACGACCAGGATGTCCGAGCTGGCCGCGTAGTTGGCCACCATGAAGGCGTTGTCGCGGTTGTAGCGCGAATCGGCGCGCAGTTCCGGCGCGCCGGGATCGAGGTCGCCCACCTTCAGGTTCAGGCTATAGGCGAAGCCGAGTGCGCCCAGCAGCACGCTGGCGGCCACCGTCACGGCGGCCCAGCGGCGCTGGGTAAAGCGCTCCAGCACCGTCCACAGCCAGGGCTGGCGCTCGCCGCTGTCGGCCTGCAGGCTGCGCAGGGCGGCGCGTTCGCTCACGCCGGTGTAGGACAGCAGGATGGGCAGCAGCACCAGGTTGGTAAAGATCAGGACCGCCACGCCGATGCTGGCGATGACGGCCAGGTCCTGGATCACCTTGATCTGGATGATGGCCAGCACCGCGAAGCCGACCGCGTCGCACAGCAGGGCGGTGAGGCCGGCGGCGAACAGGCGGCGGAAGGTGTAGCGCGCGGCCACCACGCGGTGGGTGCCGCGGCCGACATCCTGCATGATCCCGTTCATCTTCTGGGCACCGTGGCTCATGCCGATGGCGAACACCAGGAAGGGTACCAGGATCGAATACGGATCGAGCTCGTAGCCCAAGGTGGCCAGCAGGCCGCACTGCCACAGCACCGCCACCAGCGAGCACACCACCACCAGCGCGGTGCTGCGCCAGCAGCGCGTGTACCAGAACAGCACCGCGCTGGCGATGCCGATGGCCAGCACGAAGAACAGCAGCACCTGGCGCAGGCCGTCGATCAGGTCGCCGACGATCTTGGCGAAGCCGGTGATGTGGATGCGCACGCCCTCGGCCTGGTATTTGGCGCGAATCTGTTCCAGGCGTTCGGACAGGGCGCGGTAGTCGAGCGGCTGGCCGGTCTGGGGATTTTTCTCCATCAGCGGCACGAACACGATGGTCGACTTGAAGTCGGCCGCCACCAGCTGGCCGATCTCGCCCGAGCGCGCCACGTTGGCGCGCAGCTGCGCGAGGCTGGCGGCCGAGCCGTCGTAGCCGTCCGGGATCACGGTGCCGCCGTCCAGCCCATCCTCGGTCACCGAGGCCCAGCGCGTGCTGGGCGTCCACAGCGACTTCATGAAGGGCCGGTCCACGCCCGGCAGCAGGAACAGTTCATCGTTCAGGCGCCGCAGGGAGTCCAGGTAGCGCGGCTCGTAGATGCCGCCCGGGCCGGCTTCGACGGCGATGCGCACCGCATTGCCCAGGCCATTCAGGTCGCTCTTGTTGGCCAGGTAGTTGAGCACATACGGGTGCGCGGCCGGGATCATCTTCTCGAAGCTGGCATTGAGCTTGATGCGGGTGGACTGCCAGCCGAGCAGGATGGTCGCCAGGAGGCAAAGCAGGATCACCAGCGGACGGTGATTGAACAGGGCGCGCTCGCCCAGGTTGCCGGAGGCGGTGTCGAAGTCCTCGATGCGCCTGACGACCGGTTGTTGTTCCAGGTCTTGATCTGCGTTCATGGTGCGGTTACCGGGTTGGGGTGAGGGTGGTGCGCTGCAGTCCGCGCAGGCCGGCCAGTACCAGGGCGCCGTCGCTGGCCTGTGCGATGCCCGCCAGCGGCAGGGCGGTGGACGGCTGGGCGGCGAAGCTGCGGCCCTGGTCGCGCGAGAGCAGCACGTCGCCGTTCTGGCTGACGATGACCAGGGAACCGTCGGCCAGCTCGGCGCCGCCGGCCAGCGCCGCCTGCACGCCGGTCTCGACCCGGCTCCAGCTGGCGCCCTGGTCGCCCGACCACCAGGCATTGCCGCGCAAGCCGTAGGCCAGGAGGGCGCCGGCGCGCGTGGCCAGCAGGCCGAAGTAGCTGCCCTTGTACGGCGTGGGCAGGCTGCTGAAGCTGGCGCCCTGGTCGGTCGAGCGCAGCACCAGGCCCTGTTCGCCGGCCAGGTAGAGATTGCCGCCGCCGGCGCGCATGGCGTACAGGTGCAGGCCCTTGGGATTGGCGACCTTGTCCTGCCAGGCCTGCCAGCTGGCCCCAGCATCGGTGGTGCGGTAGATCTGGTTGTAGGCCCCCAGCACATAGCCGCTGCGCGGGCTGTCGAAGTAGAGGTCGAGGAAGGGCTTGTCGGGGCCGTCGTCCACCAGCGCCTGGGCGCCGGCCACGCCGCCGCGCAGCGCGATGGCGGCGGCCTGCACGCCGTCGAGCTGCCTGGTCCAGCTGGCGCCGCCGTCCAGCGTGTGCAGCACCACGCCCTGGTGGCCGACCGCCCAGCCGTTCTTGTCATCGACGAACTGCAGCGCCGTGAGGCTGACGCTGACCGGCACGTTGGCCTGCTTCCAGGACTTGCCGGCGTCGTCCGAATACAGGATGGTGCCGCGTTCGCCGGCCGCCACCAGGCGCGGGCCGGCGCTGGCCACCGCCAGCATGGCCGCGTGCAGCGCCTTGGGCGTGACCAGCGCCGGCCGGCTCAGGGCCACCGGCGTGCTGCTGAAGACCGGCGCGGCGCAGGCCAGCAGCGCCGCGGCGAGGAAGAGTCGGGCCATGGTCTGCTCCTTCGCTTAACGCGAGCCCTGGTTGGCCAGTTCTTCGGGACCGAAGTAGCTGGCCGGCAGGCGCGGGATGGTCTTGTACTGCACCGGCAGCTCGTTGGACGCTTCGTTGAGCAGGTAGGCGCCGGTCTGCACGTTGTAGGTGCCCCACATGATGTTGCCCAGCACGGCCGGCAGGTCGGGCGCCAGCAGGGTCAGGGCGTAGTTGCCGCGCCAGATCTGGCCCTGGGCGTCGTAGCCGTCGATCAGGATGATCTGCCAGGTATCTTCATCGAGGTAGTAGCGGCGCTTGGCCACCACGTGGCGCTTGCCGGGAGCGAGGCTGGCTTCGACTTCCCACACGCGGTGCAGTTCCCAGCGCACCAGGTCGGGATTGAGGAACTGCGGTCCCATCAGGTCGGCGATCTTGGCGGTGGCGACACGGTTGTTGTTGTACGGGATGTACATCTCCTTCTTGCCGACCAGTTTGAGTTCATAGTGGTCCAGCGGTCCGAACAGCATGAAGGCTTCGTCGAACAGGCCGATGCCGGAGGTGACCGAGTCGGGCGTGTCGTACGAGACCGAGGGCGCGCGGCGCACGCGGCGCTGGCCGACCAGGTACTGCCAGATCGCGCGCGGATGGGCTTCATCGACGCCGTCGTGCGCCAGGATGCCTTCGCCGGCCTTCGATGCCGGCGCCTTGGTGATCAGGCGGCCGAACTGGTAGATGCCGTCGAATTTGTCCAGGCTGCCGTCCTTGAAGTAGTAGGGACGCTGGAAGGTCTGCTCGGCTTCGGTGGCCACGGCGCGCTTGCCGTCCGGGGTGACGATCACGGTACGCAGCGGCAGCATGGCCGCTTCGCCGGTCCAGGCCAGGCGGTGGTTCATGATCGCTTCGTAGCCGGTCTTCGGAATCGGGAAGGGAGTGCCGCCGTAGGCTCCCTGCACGCCCCAGCCGCCATCGACCGACTTGGCGCGGGTGGCGTTCTTTAAGGTGTTCTCGTACACCCAGTTCGGCGCGCCGCCGGTGCGGTGGGTCGGGTACACGTCGACCCGGTAGGTGGGGTACTTCTTGAGCAGCGCCACCGTGGCGGCCGACAGCTTGGCGGCGTACTGGTCGACGTTCTTGCCGGTGATGCTCAGCTGCGGCTTCTCGCCGGCGAAGGGATCGACGCGCGCGTCGCCCGGCTTGAAGCCCGGCTGCACTTTGGTATAGGCGCCATCCCAGGCGGGAATGGTGCCTTCCTTGTTGCCGGCCTTTTCGGCGCCCAGCGGGGTCAGGGTGGAGTTCAGCTTGGCCGCTTCGTCGGCGCTGACGGCGGCGCCGGCGTGCGGCAGGACGATGGCCAGGGCCAGGGCGGCAGCGGTGAAATGGAGAGTCGTCTTCATGGTCGGGTAGTCCTTAGAATGCGCGTTTGATGTTGAAGGAGACGTAGTCGCGGTCCTTCAACGACTGGGCATAGCTCAGAATCGGCAGATTGGTGGCCGGGTTGTTTTTCAGGAAGGTGCCTTCGGTGCCGAGGAAGCGCACATAGCTGATGCCGAACTTCCAGTCCTGGTGGTAGGTCGCGTTCACGCCGATGTTGAAGTCGCCGCCATGCGCGCTGCCGCCGTTGAAGTTGAAGATGGCGCGCGAGCGGCCATCGATGTTGTAGCCCAGGCCGATCGGCACCGACAGGTCCAGCCCATCCATCACCTGGTAGTAGGCCGGCTCGAAGATCATGCGCGCCGAGGTGGCGTCGCGCGTGGTGTTGGGATCGAGCGAGCCTTGCCAGGTCACGCTGGTGGCGCGGTTCCAGGCGATTTCGCCCAGCAGCGTAGCGCCCTGGAAGAAGGCGTTGGTGGGCATCACGTAGATGGCCGAGATGTTGACGTGGGCCGTATTGCCGACCGCGTAGGCCGGGTTGCCGCTATTGTTGGCCACGGTGCCGACGCCATTGCGCGCCAAAAAGCCAGGAGTCGGATCGCTCACCAGCGGGGTATTGCGGCGCACCGAGATTTCGGCCGCCACGTTCGCGCCCAGCAGCACCGTGCTGGCGCTGGCGCCGAAGGTGCGGATGCCTTCCGCGTACACCGCCTGCACGGTGGCCGGCGCGCCGGGCGGGAAGGCGGGGGCGAAGCCGAGGTAGAAGTAGGGCGTCTTGTCGTGGTAGCGGGCCGCGTACAGGCCGTACTCGACGTCCGAGCCGGACGGGTTGAACTTGATCTGCAGGCCGCCCTGGCCCGAGTTCTTGGCCTTCATGTCGGCCAGGGTGTAGAAGGCCGGCGCGCCGCTGTTGGTCGGCGCGACCAGGAAAGCGGTGCTGCCGGCGCCGGCGGCGTCGTAGGCGCTCAGGTAGCTGCCCACGCCGGGGATCTGGGTGGGGCGCCATTCGAACTGGTAGTAGCCGCCGATCGACACGTTCGGCAGCACCTGCAGCTGGCCGGAGAGCTGGTTCACCGGACGCAGGATTTCCTTGAACTGCGCGCCGGGCACGCTGAGCAGCTTGACCAGGTCGACCGGGCCCTGGGCATTGGCGATGCCGTTGGAGCCGAAGAACAGGCTCTCGCCGTACTGCAGCGTGTGGCGGCCGATGCGCACGGTGCCGGGCAGTTCGCCCAGGGTGCCCTTGGCGAACGCGAAGGCGTCCAGCAGTTCGGCGTTGCGGCCGTGCAGCAGGCGCGTGCCCTTGGCGAAGCGGGTGGCCGGCTGGCCGCGCAGCACCAGGGCATTGCTGCCGGGGGAGGCGTTGTCGTTGTCGCTGTTGTAGATGCTGTCGTACCAGCCGGCCGCGCTGATGCGCAAGCCCGCAGTGCGGGTGCCGACGTCGAATTCGGAGAGCCAGTCCACCCGGCTCGAGACGATGCCCTTGTTGCGGAAGTTCTGGTTGCCGTCGTCCAGGTTATAGCCAGTGAAGTCGGCCGGCCCGGCGCCCGGATAGGCCCCGGCCAGCAGACCGCTGCTGGCGTCCTTCAGGCGGTAGGCCGCGCTGTACTTGAAGCTGTTGTTCCAGGTGACCTTGAGATCGGGATTGCCGGTATCGAAATCGATCGCGTGGGCGCTGGGCAGGGCCGCCGCGATGGCCAGTGCCAGGATGCTTGGACTGAGGCGTTTGCTCGCTTGCATGTGGAGTCTCCGTTATTGTTGGTGGTGTTGATGCGGTCAGATGAAAGTCGAGGCCAGCCCTCCGTCGATGGGCAGGTTGATGCCGCTGACCCAGCGCGAATCGTCGCTGCACAGGAAAGCGATCACGCTGGCGATTTCGTCGGCGTAGGCCGGGCGCTTCATGCGGTGGGCGTCGCGCTTGACGCGCTCTTCGCCCAGCATGGCCACGAAGTCGCCCAGGATCGGCGTAAACACCGGGCCTGGCGCGACGCAGTTCATGCGCACCGAGTGCTCCATGAACCACTTCTGCGACTGGGTATAGGTCCACACGATCAGCGCTTCCTTGAAGTACTGGTAGCAGGTGTCCGCCGGTACCGGGTGCATCTCCAGCCATGCGCGGCCTTCCTTGAAGCTGCTCGTAGCGGCAAGTTCCTTGTGCACGTCGGCGCGCAGGGGCCATTCGGCGCCCAGGATGGACGCCACGTTGACGATCGAGCCGCCGGCCGGCATGCGCGGCAGCACGCCTTCGGTGAGGTGGCGCAGGCCGAGGTAGTTCACGCGCGCCAGCAGGGCAGGGTCCGCGGTGCCGGGCACGCCGGCGATATTGCACAGCGCGTCCACGCGCTGCGGCAGCTTGGCGATGGCCGCGTCGATGCTGGCGGTGCTGCCCTGGTCGACGGCGATGAAGCCGTCCAGCGTGAGGCCCGGCTCGTTGCGGTCCATGCCGATCACGGTGGCGCCCTGGAAGCGCGCCAGCCGCGCCACTTCGGCGCCGATGCCGGATGCCGCGCCGGTGACGACGATGGTCTTGTTCTGCAGTTTCATGGTGTCTCCTGTTTTTAGAATGGATAGCGCGGCGCTTCGGTTTTCACCGTCAGCCACTGCCATTGGGTGAATTCGTCCCAGTCGGCGCTGCCGCCATGGCGCCCGCCGTTGCCGGAGGTGCCGCCGCCGCCGAAAGGAGCGTGCACTTCGGCCAGCACGGTCTGGTCGTTGATGTGCACGTGTCCGGCCGGCACGCGGTCGACGATGCGCATGGCGCGCGCAATGCTCGGGCTGATCACGCCCAGCGCCAGGCAGCCGCTGGTGGCCGAGGCCAGCGCGATGGCTTCCGCGTCGGTGTCGAACACGGTGATCGAGGCCACAGGGCCGAACAGCTCTTCCTCGAAGCAGCGCATGCCGGGCTTGACGTCAGTGAGCACGGTGGGCTGGTAGAACTGGCGCTCGAAGGTGCCGCCGGCCAGCAGCGTGGCGCCGGCGGCGATGCTGTCCTGGACGATGCCGTCCAGGCGGCCGACCTGGCGCGCACTGATCAGGGGGCCGAGCGCCACCTGGCCGCTCATCGGATCGCCCACCGGCAGGTGCAGGGCCTTGCCCACCAGGCGTTCGATCACCGCGTCGGCGATGCCACGCTGGAGCAGCACCCGGCCCGACGCCATGCAGATCTGCCCTTGGTGCAGATAGGCACCCCAGGCGACATTGGCGGCGGCGATGTCGGGATCGGCATCGTCCAGCACGATCAGCGAATTCTTGCCGCCCAATTCCAGCGACATCTTCTTCAGGTGGCGCCCGGCCAGTTCGCCGATGCTGCGGCCCACGGCGGTCGAGCCGGTGAAGGCGATCATGGCGATGTCGGGATGGCTGCACATGGCCTGGCCGGCCTCGGCGCCGCCCGGCAGCACCTGCAGCACGCCTTTCGGCAGGCCGGCCTCCTCGAAAATGCGGGCGATCAGCACACCGCCCGAGACGGGCGTCTGCAGGTCCGGCTTGTGCACCACCGCGTTGCCGGTGGCCAGCGCCGGAGCGATCGAGCGGATCGACAGGATCAATGGGAAGTTGAACGGCGAGATGACGCCGACCACGCCGTGCGGCACGCGCCGCGCGATGCTCATCTGGCCGCTGCTTGATGCCAGCAGCTGGCCCTTGGGCTGGGTCAGCATGGCAGCCGCTTCGTGCAGGTGGGCGGTGGCTTCGCGCAGTTCCAGGTCGGCCTTGGGGCGGATCGCGCCGGTCTCGCGCACGATCCACACGGCCAGCTCGTCGTGGTGCTGGCCGATCAGGGCGGCGGCGCGGCGGAAGATGGCGGCGCGCTCCTTGTAGTCGCTGCTGGCCCAGGCGCGCTGGGCGGCGCGCGCCTGGCTGGCGGCGGCGGCCACGTCGCCGGCGTCGGCCAGGCCGACGCGTCCCAAGCGCTCGCCGGTGGCCGGTTCCATGAAAGTGTGGGTGCCGCCGTGGGCGGCGATCCAGTCGCCGTTGAAGATGCGGTCTTGCCAGATCGCGGGGCGCAACAGCGCAGTGGCGTCGTTCATGTCGTCTCCTTAGTGGTGGTCGGTTGGGAAAGTCGGTCCGCGCACGCTAGTTGCATACAGATCCGCTTGTCGCTCTTGTCCTCTCTATAACAAGTTGCGTGCCAGCCTGTTGTTAATGTGGACTTATTGCGGCGCAGTAGAGGCGAAGTGGACGTCCGTCCCTATGAAATCAGGTTTGTATCAGGCTGCTTGATACTGCGCTGCAGCATGGAAATGCCTCCCGGCGCAGTGGATGAAATGATCAATTGGAAGGAATGCCGATGTATGATTTGGTGAAACACGACGAAGGCGATGACATGAGCAAAGTCCCCCGGGTCTCGCTGGCCGAGGTATCGCAGGCGACCGGCAAGATGCTGGCCGGCGACAGCACCCGGCTCAACGTGGGCGCCGCGCCGACCCTGGACGACCTGACCCAAAGCCTGCTGTTCGCGCCGGGCGACGGGCGCATCTGGCTCAACGGCCAGCGCATGCAGCTGATGCACACCTCATCGATCGGTGCGCTGCGGCGCGAGCTGATCGAAAGCATCGGCACCGAGCGTACGCGCGGCCTGCTCACGCGGGTGGGCTACGCTTCCGGCGCGCGCGATGCCAAGCTGCTGCGCGAACGCTGGCCCGAGGCCGATGCCGCCACCCTGTTCGCCGCCGGACCGCGCGTGCACGCGCTGGAGGGGGCGGTCAAGGTGCAGACCCTGCATTTCGATTTCGACGTCGAACGCGGCAGCTACCACGGTGAGTTCCTGTGGCACCACTCCAGCGAAGACGAAATGCACACCGCCGACTTCGGCATCGGCACCGAGCCGGCCTGCTGGATGCAGATCGGCTACGCGATCGGCTACACCAGCGCCATGATCGGGCGCCTGACCATCTACCGCGAACTCGAATGCAAGTCCATGGGCCACAAGCATTGCCGCCTGATCGGCAAGCCGGCCGACGAGTGGGACAACGTCGAGGAAGACCTGCGCTACCTGAATGCCGAGGCCTTCGTCAGCACCACGGCCTTTGGCGCGCCGGCCAGCCAACGGCCGGTGGCGGACCTGCCGGGCGACGACGGCCGCGCCTATGCGGACAAGGAAATGGTCGGCGTGTCCTCGGCCTTCAACGCCGCCTGCCACATGCTGCGGCGGGTGGCGCCCA